>DASTVY010000007.1:0-3350 GCA_035758865.1 Sphingomicrobium sp.
GGGCGCGGCCGGGCCAAAAGACTAAAGGGTGATCCGGCACGGTTTGGAGGCTGGCATGGATGCAAACTCTCTTCGAGCGCTGCAGGCGCCTCTCAAGGCGCGATATGCCGCTCATCCGAGCGATGCCCGTATTACGCTTCGGGCGACCGGCTCGGTGGAGGACCGGAACATCAGCTGCAAGGTGGAAACCGGGCGCGCCCTGGCCGTCGCGGGCCTTCATCCTGCAACGGGTGGATCCGGGCTTGAATTGTGCTCGGGCGACATGCTGCTCGAGGCGCTTGTCGCCTGCGCCGGCGTGACTTTGAAAGCGGTGGCGACGGCGCTGGAGATTCCGCTCGAGGCCGCAAAGGTGTCGGCTGAGGGCGATCTCGACTTCCGTGGCACGCTTGGCGTCGACAAGGCAGCTCGGGTCGGTTTTGCAGCGATCCGCCTTACATTCGACATCAGGAGCGATGCACCACAGGACAAGCTCGATACGCTGCTGCGGCTGACCGAGCGCTATTGCGTCGTGCTGCAGACGCTGTCCTCGTCGCCCGTTCTCGACGTTACGCTGAAGCGCACCTGAACGGACCCGATCGATGCTCGAGTGCCATTGGTCAGTCGAACTGTACAACCGGCTCAAGGCAGCCAATGTCCGGCAGGTTGCCTATGTCCCTGACGCCGGTCACGCCCAGCTGATCGAGCTGTTTGCGGCCGATCGCGAGATTGTCACGACCGTGCTCACCACCGAGGAAGAAGGCGTGGCCATCGCGGCCGGTGCCTGGCTCGGAGGTGACCGGACCGTTCTTCTCATGCAGTCGAGCGGTGTCGGCAACTGCATCAATATGCTGTCACTCGCGGTGGTCGGGCGCTTCCCGCTGCTGATGCTCGTGAGCATGCGCGGCGAATGGGCGGAGTTCAATCCCTGGCAAGTGCCGATGGGTCTTGCCACCGAAACATGCCTCCAGGCCATCGGCGTTCGCTGCCTGCGGGCAGAGGAACCGGATGCACTGGTGGAGACGGTCCTATCGGCGGCCAAGCTAGCCTATGAGGCCGATCAGCAGGTCGCCGTCATCATCGGCCAGCGAATGATTGGTGAAAAGAAGTGGTGAGCGCATGACGGAGGAGCATGCGCCGCTCGGGCGGCGCAAGGCAGTGGCGGAGCTCCTGAAGAATCGTGGAGATCTTCTGGTGGTGAGCGGGCTCGGCTCGCCGAGCTATGATGTTCATGCGGCAGGCGATCAGCCAGGCAATTTTTACCTCTGGGGAGCCATGGGGGGCGCGGCGCTGGTCGGGCTTGGCCTGGCGTTGGCCCGCCCGGATCGCAAGGTGGCGGTGGTTACCGGCGACGGGGAGCAGCTTATGGGGCTCGGCGGATTGGCGACGATCGGCGTGGCGCGCCCGCGGAATCTGACGATCGTGGTGGTCGACAACGGCCGCTACGGCGAGACGGGGATGCAGGTGAGTCATACCGGGCTCAATCTCGACCTGTCCCGCATCGCGGCCGCCTGCGGCTTTGGCGACGTCCGCACCGTCAGCACTCTCGCCGAAGTTTCGGCATTGCGTGAACTCATGCAGCAAGAGGCTGACGGACCACGATTTTTCGTCCTGAAAGTCACGGCCGACGCGGTGGAACGCTCCTTGCCATTTCGCGATGCCGTCCACGGAAAGAACCGGTTCAGGGCTTATCTGGGTTTGCCGTTGTCCTGAACTGATGCCCTCGCTTCAGGACCTCCTCGAGGAATGCGGCCAGCCTCTGACGATGCTCGCGCGTAGCCGCCCGCATGGCACCCTTGGTCCGCCTTTGCATCTCATCATATTTGGTGATTTCAGTCTTTGTCGCGGCAATGACTTCAGCGCGCCCGAGGGTCGCCATTCGAAGCAGAAACGCATCCATATCGAAAGGGCCGGCCATCGTATTCCGCATAGCACCCCCGGATGCGACACGATATCCTGGATCAAAACAGGAAACGAGGCTCGCCATGACCCGCAACGTTGCCGAAAAACGCGCTGCCTTCCGCGCGCTCCATCAGGAAGGCTGTTTCGTGCTTCCCAATCCTTGGGATGTCGGCAGTGCCCGTCTCCTGCAGCATCTGGGATTTATGGCCCTCGCCTCCAGCAGCGCCGGCTTTGCGTGGACGATCGGCCGTCCGGACTATGCGGTCACCCGCGACGATGTGCTGCAGCATCTGACCTTGCTGTGCGACTCGGTCGATCTGCCGGTCAATGCCGATTACGAGTCGGGCTTTGCATCGGGACCGGACGAGCTCGCAGCCAGTGTCGGCCGGGTGATCAAGACCGGGGTGGCCGGCTTCTCCATCGAGGATCGCGTCCTCGGCAAGCCTTCCGAGCTTTATGACATCGACTTTGCCGTGCGCCGCATCGCAGCGGCGCGGGCGGCTGTCGACAATTCGGGTCAGGACGTCGTGCTGGTCGCTCGGACGGAGGGGCTGCTAATCGACCCCAAGGCTGTGGCGCCGGCGATCGACAAGCTGGTGGCGTTTGCCGCCGCCGGTGCCGACTGTCTCTATGCGCCCGGCGTACGCGACAGGGGCGATATTCAGGCGATGGTCCGCGCGGTGGCGCCCAAGCCGCTCAATGTCCTGATGATGGGACCGGGACCAAACGTTGCAGAGCTGGCCGATCTCGGGGTTCGCCGCATCAGCGTCGGCGGCGCTTTGGCGCGGGTCGCCTGGGACGCGGTGGCGAAGGCCGCCGAAAGGATCAGGGAAGGATCGTTCGATGGCCTGCCCTCAGGAAAACCGGCAGTGAAGCTCAACGATATTTTCGGAAGCTTTGCCTGATGCCAAGGCTCCGATTAGATCTTCTCTTCCTGCATCACGGGCTTCTCGCCGCCAGACACCACAGCGGCCCGAAGGTGCTCACCGACACTGGATACGGTTCGCCATCGGCGCCAGTACGTAGCCGGAAGGGACCAAGTTCAGGGGCAAGCTCTATGGGCTAGTGTACTCGAAATCGACATCGTCAATGGCAACCTTGTCTGCGATGAATATGTTCTCGAACTTGCCTTGGCCAGCAGCATCCTTGAACTTACCAGTGCCGCCCGTAATTTTGATGGTTCCTTTATACTTCGGGTGGCTGGCCTCGGTGACCTCATAGGTGCCGAACAGCATTGAGCCGTCTGTGGTCGTAAATGTTTTGTACCCCACATCACGGTCCTTGCCGTCATATACGTCTACGACTTGGTAACGCGCACCATTTAGGGGGTCAGCACGGTCATCGCTTAGTAGAGTGCCGTCCATTCTGATGAGCGATGGTTTGATATCGGCGTTACCCGCTACTGGTAGCTCGTTCGTCTCGATGATGACGAGCGAACCACGGCCTGAGAATTTCTTGGTGTCAGCAGCGAT
>DASTVY010000043.1:0-2263 GCA_035758865.1 Sphingomicrobium sp.
CGCGTCGTTGGCCGTGATCGAGAATGTTTCAGCCCCGTTGCCGCCATTGACCTCGGCGGTATCGGTGCCGGCGCCCCCCTCGACGAGGTCGCTGCCGTCGCCCGGGTTCCAGATGATGCGATCATTGCCCGCGTCGCCGAAGAGCTGGTCGCTGCCAGTGCCGCCAGTCAGCACGTCGTCGCCGGCGCCGCCAGAGAGAATGTCGTCACCACCTTTGCCGAAAAGGGTGTCGTTGCCGGCGTCACCGAACAGCTGATCTGCGCCCGAGCCGCCGGTCAGCGTGTCGTCGCCTGCGCCGCCGGATAGTTGGGCGGCTGGCAACGCGCCGTTGGTCTCGTCGAGCGAGATGATGTCATTGCCACTCTGGCCGGACACCTGGATCTCAGTTGTGTTGGCAACGGTTGGCTGGCCGCCATCGATGGTTACGACCCCACCGTTGACGAGAATTTGACCAGCGGCATTGCGGCTGGTCACGATGGTGTTATCGAAGTGGTCGCCGGACTCCGACAGCAAGCCGGCGTCTGGTGAAAAGTTGGCCTTGATAGCCATGGTCGTAGTCCTTTCGAAGATTGGCCGCCGCGCAGATGCGCGTTGGCGGTGAGCGAGGTCGAAGGGGCGTCGTAGCGCGTGAGCCGATGATTAGCTTTGGATCGCATCACACGCTTGAAGCGGAGCTCCAGGCGGTCTTATTTTTTTCTGGAGATACCCTGAAGGATTCCTGAGTTGAAATCGTGCACTGCTCACGATCGAACGCGATTCAGCTAACGCCTAAAAGGGCTTGCCGTAAGTCGGATTGGTCCTGTCGCACTATAGGACGTCGCTTGGCCGTTTAGCCGCCACATTGGAGACAAGGCGTTCGGCCGGCTCATTGTCGACGCGTTGGGTTTGCCGTCCACTTGACGACGGTGATCTCGCAGATCGAGGTCTCGCGCGTTTTCGGACCAATGCGCGCGTTATGGAATTATACCAGTCCTCACAATAAGTGACCGGCGACTGCCCAATCACGGCGAGCGATGGACATGATTTTCCAGGGCTGGTCGATGAGCGTGTTCCAGGCGTAGCAGCAATGGTCGACGATGTCGTCGAAGGATTTGAAGATGCGGTTTGACAGCCAGTTCGCCCGCATGAACTGCCAAATGTTTTCTTGAGGGTTGAGCTCTGGCGCACGCGGCGGCAGCGACAGGAGCGTGATGTTTTTGGGAGCCTTGAGGTCTTTGGCGCCGTGCCATCCGGCTTGATCGAGAATGAGAATGGCATGTGCGCCTGGGGTAACTTTGGTTGCGATTTCGTCGAGATGGAGTTGCATGGCCTCGGTGTTGCAAGCGGGGAGCACGAGAGCAGCGCCGGCTCCGCGCTCGGGGCATACCGCGCCGAACAGATAGGTTGATTGGGTGCGTTGATCGTGGATGGCCCGAGGACGCGAGCCTTTCCTGGTCCAGCGGTAGGTAAGTTTGTTCTTCTGACCGACACGCATCTCATCCTGGAACCAAATTTCTACTGGCGTGCCGGGCGGGAATGTCGCGCGGATTTCCGCCACTCGTAGAGCAAAGTTTTTTTGAACGCCGCTATGGCGTCTGCGTCCTGCTTGTAGGCCTTCGGCCGGGCGCTCACATGCGAGAAGCCCAGGTCCTTCAAGGCGCGATAGATGGTGTCGTCCGACACCGAGAGCCCGAACTCGTCATGCAGCCGCATGATCAGATCGCAGGCCCGCCAGCGCACCACGCCGTGGATCGCAGGGATCGGGCCTTCGTCCACGAGCCGGCGGAGAAAGGCTTTGTGCGTGTCGTCGAGCTTGGGCGGCGCGCCTGGCGAAGGGATGTTGATGAGACCGTCAGGCCCCTGCTCGTTGTATCGGATCACCCAGTCCCGCAATGACTGGCGGTCCATCCCGCCGATCTTCGCTGCTTCCTCCCGCGAAGCCCCGTCGAGCACGGCCGCAAGCGCCAGAAGCCTTCGCGCTTGCGCCCCATCCTTCGCGCGTCTCGCAAACCGCCGAACCTCACTGGCCGTATAATCCGTCCTAACCGGCACTGCTTGGCCCATGGCAAACAACCCTCCGTTTGCCATCTTGAATCACGTCACCGCCGATTCGGGAATCTTGAGGGTTCTGTGAGGTCGCGAGGCACAATCGAGTCCGGAACACGAGCGTGAGCGCGACCTCATAGAAGCCGGATTGAACGAGCCGCTGCCACGGCGCTGAGCCACGGCATAAATTCAAGGGGAATGGTCTTCGACGATCGCCAGCCTCGAACGCGTGCCCAAC
>DASTVY010000052.1:0-15586 GCA_035758865.1 Sphingomicrobium sp.
CTCCCTGTTCGAAAAACAGGGCGAGCGGTTCAAGGCCGAGTGGGTGATGGAGCTGCCGGAGGGCGAGCCGATCACCATGTACCGCTCCGGCCACGGCGATGGAGCCTGGATCGACCTATGCCGGGGACCGCACCTTGCCTCGACCGGCAAGCTCGACCCACAAGCCTTCAAGCTGACTCATGTGTCCGGCGCCTATTGGCGCGGCGATCAGAACAATCCGATGCTGTCGCGAATCTACGGCACTGCGTGGCTCAACAAGAAGCAGCTCGCCGAGCATCTCGTTCGCCTCGAAGAGGCGGCCAAGCGCGACCACCGCAAGATTGGTCGGGAAATGGATCTGTTCCATCTTCAGGCCGAGGCGCACGGCTCCGTCTTCTGGCATCCAAACGGCTTCATCATCTGGCGCCAGCTGGAGGCCTATATGCGCCGCAAGCTCGATGCGGCCGGCTATGTCGAGATCAAGACCCCTCAGCTGATGGATGCCCGCCAGTGGGAGAAGAGCGGCCACTGGGGCAAGTATCGCGAAAATATGTTCGTCGTTCCCGACGAGGTGCCCAGTACCGAGGAAGAGGGCCCGGTCATCAGCGGCGAGGGCGACTGGATGGCGCTGAAGCCGATGAATTGCCCGGCCCATGTGCTGGTCTTCAAGCAGGGCATCACCAGCTATAAGGAATTGCCGCTCCGGCTAGCCGAGTTCGGCTGCTGTCACCGCAACGAGCCGCATGGAGCGCTGCACGGAATCATGCGGGTGCGTCAGTTTACGCAGGATGACGCCCACATCTTCTGCCGAGAGGACCAGGTGGTCGACGAAGTCCAGCGCTTCGGCGATCTGCTCGACGATATCTACAAGGACCTCGGGTTCGAAAAATATTCGATCAAGCTGGCGCTTCGGCCGGACAAGCGCTTCGGCAGCGACGAGCTTTGGGAACATGCCGAAGGTGAGCTTCGCGACGCCGTCGTGCGCTCGGGTCGTGCCACGGAGGAATATGGCTGGGAGGAATTACCGGGCGAGGGCGCCTTCTATGCGCCCAAATTGGAATATCACCTGACCGACGCGATCGGCCGCACCTGGCAGGTTGGCACGATGCAGTCCGACCGGGTTCTACCCGAGCGGCTCGACGCGACCTATGTCGGCGAGGACGGGCAACGGCATCGCCCGGTCATGCTCCATCGCGCGATCCTCGGCACGTTCGAGCGGTTCATCGGCATCTTGATCGAGCATCATGCGGGCAAATTCCCGCTGTGGCTGGCGCCGGTTCAGGCGGTAGTCGCGACCATTGTGTCCGACGCTGACGATTATGCGCGAGAGGTGGTCGGTAAGTTGCAGGCCGCCGGCCTTCGAGCCGATGCCGACCTTCGAAACGAGAAGATAAACTACAAGGTTCGCGAACATAGCCTCGCCAAGGTTCCGCTACTCCTTGTTGTCGGAAAGCGCGAAGCCGACGAAGGCACGGTCGCCGTGCGGCGGTTGGGCTCGGACGAACATCAAAAAATGATGAGCGTCGACGAAGCGGTAAGGCTATTCGCCGCCGAGGCAATACCGCCCGACTTGAAGGGTCAATGAGCTTCTACGGCCTTCATAAATATGATCGCTGCGCGCCAATGCCGCGGCACCGCCATGCCGAGCCCTATATGGCGATCGTGATCGAAGGCGGATATCTGGAAGCGGGCGACATCGGCCGTATCGAAGCCCGATCGGGCGACGTTCTGCTCCATGGTTCGTTCGAAGCGCATCAGGACAAGTTCGAGGCACGAGGCGCAACCGTGCTAAATCTGCCGCTCAAACCGGGATGCCGTCCCGCTGCCGGCCGCCTGGCGGATGTGGACTCGATCGTTCGGCTGGCCGAGCGGGATCTCATCGAAGCTTCGAACAAGGCATGCGCCGAACTGGAGCTGGTCAAGTCTACGCTCGGCGATTGGCCCGACCTGCTTGCGGCGGCACTTCGCCACGATCCGGATTTGGCAATTGCGAAATGGGCCGATGAGGCGGGGCTGGATCCCGCGTCCGTTAGTCGCGGATTTGCAAAAGCCTATGGAGTGAGCCCGAAGCGCTTTCGTTTCGAGGCCCGGACGTTACGAGCGATTCGCGGCCTTGGGCACTGGCGAGGCAGTCTTGCAAGCTTGGCCGCCGACCTCGGATTTGCCGATCAGGCCCATATGTCGCGCGCTGTTGCGTCGATCACCGGCGTCACACCCGCCAGGCTCCAGGCAAAGTGGGTTCAATCCTCTCGGAATTAATTGTCTTAAGACCGGCGAATGGATCGTCGATCATTCATCGCTGCGGCGCTGGGCGCCGTTGCCGCACCGGCATTCGCGCAAATAAGCACAACGCCAAATCGCACCCGTTGGAAAGTTCGGGCCTCCGAAGGCTTCGATGCGCTTGCTTTCCTCGGCCCGCTTTCCGGCGGCGAGCTCTATCTTCCCTATTACAAGCCTGACGTGGAGGCTTTTGCACCTAGGCTACCGGCTTCCGTCGCTACCGACATCGCCGCGTTGTGGAAGGAGGCCGGAGATTCTGGATTCGGGCTGCTTGGCCCGTCCCTGTCGGTGATTTTCTCTGGAGGACACGATGCCGACCTGCAGACGATGACCAGCGCGCTGGCTTCGCCCGAAACGACACTCCTGCCGCAGTTTCGCACTAGTCCCTACTGGGATGAGGGGGATTGGAACTGGTTCAGTTCAAGGGCCTTGCGACTGAACAAGATTTTCGAAGCAATGCTGGCCGCGGATTTCCCCGCCTTCCGCACCGAAAGGACGGCGACCCTCGAGCAGCGCATCGCCGAGCTTCCGCGAAGCCTGGCCGGCTTCGATGTCATCCGGCAGCAGGAAAAGCTGACCGGCCGGTCCTTCGATCCTCAGATCGAAGTCGTTCTGCTGCAGTTCTGCAAGCCCCATGGAATCAAGGTGCAGGGACAGACCTTTCTTCAGGCTGCCGACTGGAACATTGCAACGACCGTTCGGAACGCCGCCCACGAAATGCTTCATCCGCCGGTTCCGATGGATGGCGCGGCGGCCAAAGCCGCACTGGCCATATTCGCAAAAGATCCGCTGATCCCCAGGATCGTCCGGGATCATGACCCCCGCTGGGGCTACACAACGCTCGATGGGATGTTCAACGAAGATCTTGTGCAGGCGTTGGATCAGCTGATCGCCGAGGCCCTCGGCGTAGCCCGCAATCCTGCTGACCGCTGGCGCAAGGCCGACGACGGAATGCATGTGATGGCGGGCGCGCTCTATGGCCTGCTGAGGCAGGACAAATGGCAGGAGAACGGTGGTTCGATCGAGTCCTGGCTGTTGCGTGCCGCCCAATCCGGCCGCTTGGCACCCGCCAATCTCCATGCTGTCGCAGCGCAAGTGCTGGAACGGCCGGTGGATCGTCTTTGGCCATTGTCCGCGGCCTAGGACCGGGCATCCGCTCGGCAATTCGGCGCCCGCCCGCAACATTTCCCGGCGAAAATGCCCAAATGTAAGGGCTCGCCCTTTCCTTCTTAGGGCGAAACCCTTAATTCGCGCCGACAACCAACGACTCTAGGAGATTGCGTTATACCACCGCCCACCCCGCGCCGCCCGCTGGCGCCGCCGACGATGACCGGCCCTCGCTACAATCAGTTCATTCAAGCGCCAAAGGTGCGCGTGATCGACGAAAATGGCGAAAATCTGGGCGTAATGTATACGCGCGAAGCCTTTGAGCAGGCTCAGGAGGTCGGCCTCGACCTGGTTGAGATCAGCCCGGGCGCAGATCCGCCCGTTGCCAAGTTCCTCGCCATCGGCCGCTACAAATATGAAGCGCAAAAGAAGGCCAATGAGCAGCGCAAGCGCCAGAAGACTCAGGAAATCAAAGAGATCAAGATGCGTCCGAACATCGACGATCACGACTATCAGGTGAAGATGCGCAAGGTGTTCGAGTTCCTCGAGGAAGGCGACAAGGTAAAGCTCACGCTGCGCTTCCGCGGACGTGAAATGGCCCACAACCAGCTCGGCATGGCAGTCCTGCAGCGGGTAGCTGAAGACACGGCCGATAAAGCCAAGATCGAACAGCATCCGCGCATGGAAGGTCGCCAAATGCTGATGGTGATTGCTCCCAAGTAATAGTCAGAACCAACTTGGTTCGAAAGGGCGCGGGTTGCCGTTACGGCAGCCGCGCCTTTTTTATGTTGCGCTGCGAGATGTGACATTTCTGTCGCAAGTCCGCCGTTTTCTCGCTGCCGTGAAGGCGTTTGCTTTGCAGCCGCCCGTCACTGGATTAATCCTTTCACCCAAAGAACAAAGAAATCGAAACGGGGAGGATTAAGATGCGCAAGTCGATGTGGCTGCTCTCGGCTGGCCTGGTCGCGCTCTCGATGCCGGCTTACGCCCAGGAAACGGACACCGACGCTGGCACCGCCCAGCCGACGCAAGGCGCCACTGCGGAGGCGGCGGCCGTCGACAATCAGGATGTCGAGGTCGACACCGCCAATCAGGACACCAGCGAAATTGTCGTTACGGCGACCCGGCGCAACGAAGCGCTGTCGGATGTTCCGCTCGCTGTTTCTGCGGTTACGGCCGAAACCCTTCAGAACACAGGCGCAAGCGATATCCGCCAGCTGATCCAGGTCAGCCCGTCGCTGCTGGTATCCTCGACCTCATCCGAAGCAGGCGCGGGCGTTGCCCGTATCCGCGGCGTCGGCACGGTCGGCGACAACCCGGGTCTGGAAAGCTCGGTGGCTACCTTCATCGACGGCGTCTATCGCTCGCGCACCGGCGTCGGCCTGACCGAGCTGGGCGCGATCGATCGGATCGAGGTCTTGCGCGGACCGCAGGGCACGCTGTTCGGCCGTAACGCTTCAGCCGGCTTGATCTCGGTGATCACTGCGAAGCCGAAGTTCCGGACCGAGTTGGGTGGCGAACTGACGGTCGGCAATTATGATATGCGTCGGGCCGAGGCCTATGCGACGGGCGGGCTCAGCGAAACGATCGCCGCTCGAATCGATGGCGTCTGGATGAAGCGGGACGGCTTCCTCGAGGACGTCGTCTCCGGCCGCGATGTCAATGACCGCGACCGTTGGATGCTGCGTGGGCAGATCCTGTTCGAACCGTCGAGCGACACGTCGTTCCGGCTAGTCGCCGATTATGCCAAGCGCAACGAGGAATGCTGCGCCGCGCCTTTCCTTCCTACGCATGATGTGAATGCCGTCGGCGGTGAACCGGTCGAGGGCCCGTCAACGATCGCGGCCATCGAAAACGGTCTCGGTGCGCAAATCCAGGACGACCCGTTCGATCGCGACGTCTCGATTACCCCGGGCCGCACCTATCGCTCGGACGTCAAGGACTATGGCGTTTCGGGCGAGCTGGTCCACGATTTCGGCTGGGGCGAACTGACCTCGATCACCGCCTATCGCTACAACAAATATATCCGCGGCCAGGATGCCGACTTCAACGTCCTAGACATATTGTTCCGCGACGATGATGGCAGCGCCTTCAACCGCTTCAAGACCTTTACCCAGGAACTGAGGGTCCAGGGTGAGGCATTCGGCGGCCGGCTCGACTGGTTGGTCGGCGGCTATTACGCGAACGAAAAGCTGCGGGTCGACGACAACCTGCAATATGGCGCGGATTACGAGCTTTATGCCAATTGCCTGGTCGCGAACAATTTCGCTCAGGTCACCGGCGCTCCGTTCGTCAACACTGCCGACCCGACCTGCTTCAACCGGCCGCTTGCCGGCGCGGTGCTGCCCGGACTTCCGGCTGCAACCCAAACGGTACTGGCTGCATTCGCCCGCCTTGGGGCGTTTGCTGCTACTCCGCCGTTCAACAATAGTGGCTTCAACAATCTTTCACTCGCATTCGGAGCCGGCCCGCGCTCTATGAACTTTAGCGGCGCTGACGATAGGTTCGACCAGAAGGGCAACAATTATGCTCTTTTCACGCACAACATCTTCGACATTACCGACGATTTGAAGCTGACGGTCGGCGCACGCTACACACATGACAAGAAGAAGCTGGAAGCCGACTTGCGCGACGTCGGCGGATCCGTCTGCGCTCTGTTCGGCACCGGCGGGCCGCTCGGCTCATTGCAGCAGATTCCGTGCGTCATCCCTAGCCTTCCGGGCGGCGTATTCGCCGAGAAGGACTCAAAGACTGAAAACAAGCTTTCGGGAACGGTCGTCCTCAGCTGGAAACCAACTGACGACATTTTGACCTACGCCAGCTATTCGCGCGGCTACAAAGCGGGCGGCTTCAACCTCGACCGCGCCGCCTTCGATCGCTTCGTCGCGCTGAACTCTTCCGGAGTACCTGTCGCCGGTGCGGTCACCCCCGCCGCCTCGCTGGAGGATTTGACCTTCAAGCCGGAAATCAACGACGCGTTCGAAGTCGGTCTCAAATATAATGGTCGCGGAATCGACGTGAACATCGCTGCATTCCACCAGCTGTTCCGCGACTTCCAGCTCAACACCTTCAACGGCATCAATTTCTTTGTCGAGAACATCAACGCCTGCAAAGACGATCTCGATGGCGCCGATGAAGACAATAGTGCGGTGACCGGCGAGTGTGACGGCGACACCAAGGCCGGGGTCAAGAGCCAAGGCATCGAAGTCGAAGTGTTCGCCCGCCCGCTGCCCAACGTCAGCTTCAATGTCGGCGGCACTTATGCCAACACCCGCTACCGGAAGAATTTGGTCGGTGCTGACGGCCGTGCGCTGAGCAACGCCCTTTTCCAGCTGCCGGGCCGCCGTCTGTCGAACTCATCGGCCTACGTGCTGACTTCGTCGTTGGCCTGGACTCCGCCGATTGGCGGATCGGGGATGCGCGGTCTTTTCTATGTCGACGTGCGCCACCAGTCGGAATTCAACACGGGCTCCGATCTTGACATCGAGAAGGTCGAGAAGAACGGCTATACGGTGTTCAATGCTCGCGTCGGTCTACGCGGTCCTGACGATCGCTGGGCAGTCGAATTGTGGGGGCAGAACATCTTCGACCAGAATTATATGCAGGTTGCGTTCGACGCGCCGCTTCAGGGATCCTGCACGACCCGCGGCGCCGTCGCCGGCTTCTGCTCGCCGGTACCGACCCGTTCGACCCAGCTGTTCGGCGCCTTCCTCGGCGAACCGCGGACTTGGGGCCTGACGCTGCGCGGCAAATGGGGACCGTCGGAAGCGGCGCCTCCGCCTCCGCCGCCGCCTCCGCCGCCACCGCCGCCGCCACCGGCAACGCAGACCTGCGCGGACGGCTCGGTTATCCTGGCGACCGACACCTGCCCGCCGCCTCCGCCGCCGCCGCCGCCACCGCCGCCTCCGCCGGAGCCGGAACGCGGCTGATTAGATTGATAACAGGGGTGGAAGGGCTCGCAGCAACGCGGGCCCTTCTTCCTTTCTGGCTATTCGCCGGTGGCGGCTGCAGCCAGCAGGGCGCTTCTCAGCTCGTCGCCTTCCTCTTCGCCGAGCTTCTTGCCGTCAGATCGGGTCAGGTAGAAGACGTCGACCGCACGCTCGCCATAGGTGGCGATATGCGCTGAATGAAGCTGGTGGCCGGCGGCGTGAATGACGTGAGCCAGGCGCGCCAGCAGGCCAGGGCGATCGCGGGCATTGACCTCGACAACCGTTGTCCGGCTTGAGGCCTTGTCTGAAACCAGGGCTCGGGGGGCCACGAGAAAAGCCTGCTCGCGGCTTGGAAGGTCGCCGACGGAGGGCGGCGGTGGCTCATCCTCAGCGCGCAACGCCTTCTCCACGGCATTGGCGATCCGCTTCCTCAGGCGCCCGTCGTCATATGCCTTGCCGCGGGAATCGGTGACCAGCAAATTGTCGAGCGCCATCCCGTCGCGGGTGGTGTGGATCCGCGCGTCGACGATCGACGCTCCGGCGCCGCTCAGCGCTGCGGCAATGCGGTAAAACAGGCCGGGCCGATCCGGTGAGAAGACCGAAATGCGGGTCATTCCGGATAGGGGATCGTGGGCCGCAACTACCGACGGTTCGGCCTCGCCGAAATGGGCCTCTGCGCCCGCAACCTGCAACGCATTGGCATGTTGCCACTCCGGCGGTTCGGCAAGCCAATAGCTGTCGGGAAGGCGGCGGGCATGGGCCCGGATTGCCGAAGCCTTCCACGGCAATGCGTCGGCCAGCTGCTTCTGGCGCGCCTCGACCTGCTCGTGGCGGCCGCGCTGCTTATGGCCCAGCCGCAGCCGCTCTTCAGCAGCATCGAACAGCGTCCGGAGCAGCTGTCGCTTCCATTCATTCCATGTCGTCGGGCCGACCGCTCGAATATCGACCACTGTCAGGATCAGCAGCAGTCGCAGCCGTTCCGGGCTCTGGACGACCCGGACGAAGTCCTCGACCGTTTTCGGGTCGCTGATGTCACGACGGAACGCCGTGTTCGACAGCAGCAGATGGTATCGCACCAGCCAGGCGACGGTTTCCGTTTCCGCATCGTCCAGACCGAAGCGTGGACAGAGCTCCATCGCCACCTCGGCGCCCAGCACACTGTGATCGCCGCCTCGGCCCTTGGCGATGTCGTGCAGCAGCACGGCGACATAGAGCACGCGGCGCGAGGCGATCTGGTTGAATAGCGCCGTTGAAAGGGGATGATCTTCGGCCAGTTCGCCGAGTTCGATGCGCGACAGAAGGCCGATCGCCCGGATCGAATGCTCGTCGACCGTATAGTGGTGGTACATGTCGAACTGCATCTGCGCGACGACGCGGCCGAAGTCGGGCACGAAGCGGCCGAATACCCCGGCCTCGTTCATCCAGCGCAGCACAAGATCCGGCGTCTTGCGGGCGGTCAGCACGTCGAGGAACAAGGCGTTTGCGGTCGCGTTGTCGCGCACCCGGTCAACCAGGCGAGCGTCGCGGGTGGCGGCACGCATCGCGTTGGGATGAATCTCCAGGCCTTCCCTCGCGGCGAGCGCAAATAGCTCGACCAGGCGAATCGGGTCCTCGGACAACCAATCGTCCTTCGGCACCGAAAGACGTCCCCGCTCGAGCGTGAAGCCATGCAGATGCTTCGGCCTGCGGCGCAGCGTCGGAAGAGCAAAACGCCTGCCCTTATCCCCCATCTGCTCGTCGAGCTGTGCCAGGAACAGCCCGGTCAGGTCGCCCACTGCTTTGGCGTTGAGGAAATAGAATTGCATGAACCGCTCGACCGCCGATTTGCCGGTCCTGTCGGCGTAGCGCATCGCCTCGGCAATCTGCCGCTGCATGTCGAACCCCAGCCGCTCTTCCGCGCGGCCGGCGATGAGATGCAAATGGCATCGCACCGACCAGAAGAAGCGCTCCGCGCGCTCGAACCGGCGGAACTCCGCCGCGCTAAACAAACCCTTGTCGACCAGCTCGTCCGGCCGCTCGACCCCGAATACATATTGGCCGATCCAGTAAAGCGTATGGAGGTCGCGCAGGCCGCCCTTGCCGTCCTTGACGTTCGGTTCGACGACGTAGCGGCTGTCGCCCATCCGCTGGTGCCGGGCATCGCGTTCCGCCAGCTTGGCAGCCACATAATCTCGAGCGGTGCCGGCAACGACCTCGGCTGTGAACCGGCGCTCCGCTTCTTCGCTGAGTTCCTCGTCGCCCCAGATCCATCGCGCCTCGAGCAGCGCCGTTCGAATGGTAATGTCTTCCTTGGCCGCAGCAACGACCTGGCCCGGCGTCCGAACCGATTGGCCGACCTTCAGCTTCAGGTCCCACCAAATGTAGAGCAGCGTTTCGATGACCTTGTCGCACCAGGGGGAACCATGTTCGGGCACGAGGAACATGAGGTCGAGGTCGCTGAACGGCGCCATCTCACCCCGCCCGGTCCCACCCAGCCCGACGATCGACAGCCGGCAATGCGTATCCTCCGGCCGGGGATGAATTCGGGTCGTGACCAGATCATAGGCAAGCCGCACGATCTGATCGGCAAGAAAGCAATAAGAGGCGGCGGTAACCCGACCACGGCCCGGCTCCAACGCGAACCGCCGTGCAATCTCCATTCGTCCGCTGGCCAGCGCCGACTGAAGCAGCGCAGTTGCATCCGCCTGAAGATTGCCTGCCGGCAGCAGGTTTAGCTGATCGGCCAACGCCCGCCGATCAATAATGGCGCGCCGATCGACGATCAGGCCAAAGCGCGCGGGCTGTTTCATTTTTCGGCGGCGAGGCGCTTCAAGGCGTAAATTGCCTCGAGCGCATCGCGCGGGCTCATCGCGTCGGGATCGAGCGCGCAGACAGCATCGGTCAGCGGGTCGCTTGAAGGTTCTTCAATCGACTGATTTGCGAACAGCGGCAGATCGTCGAGTCCGGCGGCGATCCCGCCGGTCGCATCCCGACCCGCCTCCAGCTTGGCCAGCACCGACTTGGCGCGCGCCAGGACGACCGGCGACAGTCCGGCGAGCTTGGCCACGGCAATTCCGTAGCTTCGGTCGGCAGGCCCTTCGGCGACTTCGTGAAGCAGGACCAGATCGCCCTTCCACTCCCGGGCACGAACATGGTGGAGCGATAGGCCATCCAGCCGGTCCGCGAGGCGCGTCAGCTCATGATAGTGAGTTGCGAACAGCGTTCGTGCCTTCACCTGGTCATGCATCGCCTCGACCACTGCCCAGGCAATCGCCAGCCCGTCGTAGGTCGACGTGCCTCGGCCGATCTCATCAAGAATGACGAGGCTGTTCGGGGTCGCTTGCGCAAGGATGGCGGCGGTCTCG
The DNA here is from genome assembly GCA_035758865.1 of Sphingomicrobium sp. Classification (GTDB taxonomy): domain Bacteria; phylum Pseudomonadota; class Alphaproteobacteria; order Sphingomonadales; family Sphingomonadaceae; genus Sphingomicrobium. The sequence continues at coordinate 10,640 of DASTVY010000052.1, forward strand.
ACCATTTCGACCATGAAGGTCGACCGGCCGCGGGCCAGATTGTCGGCGGCTCCGACCCGGCTGAACAGCCGATCGACGATCCCGATCCTGGCGCTGGCCGCGGGGACATAGCTTCCAACCTGGGCCAGCAGTGCCGCGATCGCTATCTGGCGGAGGAAGGTCGATTTGCCGCCCATGTTCGGTCCGGTGATCAGCCACAGGCGGTCGGTTGGCCCCAGCGAACAGTCGTTGGCGACAAATCGCTCGCCGTCGCGGGACAAGGCTTCCTCAACCACCGGATGCCTTCCGCCGGTCAGTTCCAGGCAGGGTTGGTCGGTGAGATGCGGCAGGCACCAGCCACCTTCAGCGGCCCGGGCGGCATGGCTTCCCGCCACGTCGATCCGGGCGATTGCATCGGCGGTAGCGGCGATCCGCGGCGCCGCCGACACCGCCAGTGCCGTGAGCTCCTCGAAATGCGCCGCTTCGGCAGCCAAGGCATGGGCACCGGCCTCGACCACCCGCCCGGCCTCGGCGTGCAGGTCCGGCGAATTGAACCGCACGACTCCCGCCAATGTTTGGCGATGCGCGAAGCCCGAATCCGGCAGCATCAGCCGGTCGGCATGCTTTGCGCTCACTTCGATGTGGTAGCCGAGCACGGCATTGTGGCGAATCTTGAGCGTCGCGACGCCGGTCGCCTCGCGATAGCGCGCTTCCAAGGCCGCGATTGCGCGGCGGCCGTCTTGGCTGGCCGACCGCAAGGCATCGAGCGCGGCATCATAGCCCTCGGCGATGTATCCGCCTTTCGCCGAATCCAGCGGCGGCGAATCCACCAGGGCATCGGACAGACGGTCGGTCATTGCGGCATGGCCGCCGAGATCAGGCAACAGCGACGCCAACAGGTCGGGACGGTCCGGCTGGGCTTCCAGCAGATTCTTGAGCGCTGCGCTGGCCTGTAGGCCGTCGCGCAACAGTGCCAGGTCGCGCGGACTTCCGCGTCCGGCCACCAGCCTGCCCAGCGCACGACCGATGTCGGGCATGGCCTTCAGCGCATCGCGGACGCGTGCCCGGCGAATCGGGTCGTCGTGCAGCCATTGAACGAGCGCCAGCCGCGCTTCGATCGCGCGGGTATCGGTCAGGGGTGCGGAAAGGTCCGCCGCCAGCAGTCGCCTGCCCGGCGCGGTCGTGCAGCGATCGATGACTCCAAACAGGCTTCCTGCAACGCTACCCGTCTGAGTGCGGCAGATCTCAAGGCTGTCCCGGGTCGCGGAATCGATCGCCATGTGACTGGCGCGGGTGATTCGTCGGGGCGAACCGAGAAAGGCGACAGCGTTCCTCTGGGTCGCGTCGAGATAGGCGAGGAGCCCGCCGGCTGCGGCCAGTTCCGCGCGGCCCGGGGTTCCAAACCCGTCCAGTGTCGCCACGCCGAACCGCGCTTTCAGCGCGCGCTCTCCGGCCATGCTTTCGAATGCGCCCTTTCCGGGAGTGGTTTCGATGCCGGGCACTTTCTCGGCCGCGATCGTTTCAGCTGGAGATAGACGGGCGAGCTCGGACTGCAACTCTCCAGGCCCGCAGGCGACAAGTTCGAACCGGCCAGTCGAGATATCGGCGGCGGCGATTGCCCATTCGTCGCCGGCACGTCCGATCGCGGCGAGCCAATTGGCGCTGCCGCTATCCAGCAACGTCTCTTCAGTCAGGGTCCCCGGCGTCACCAGGCGGACGATCGCTCGCTCGACCAGCGCCTTCGGCCCGCGCGCCTTGCGCGCCTCTGCCGGGCTTTCGGTCTGTTCGGCAATCGCAACTCGATGGCCGGCCTTTATCAATCGGGCGAGATAGGATTCGGCGGCATGGACGGGAACGCCGCACATCGGTACCGGTTCGCCGCCGTCGGCCCCTCGCTTGGTCAGCGCGATGTCGAGGCAGGATGCAGCGGCCTTGGCATCGTCGAAGAACAGCTCGAAGAAGTCGCCCATCCGGTAGAACAGCAGTGCGTCGCCTGCCTCCGCCTTCAGGCGGTGGTACTGCGCCATCATCGGCGTCTGCTTGGGCGAAAGATCGTCGGCTCGGGCCATCGTCATTTTGGTAGAGCCAAATGCCGGGACGGGCGAGAGGAGTCTTGGCTAATTAGTCGCTTTGGGACTGGCGAAAGGTGATGGCCGCTCTTCGAATTTCGCCCAGCCAGCCGGACAGGATTTGACCGGCTCTGGGTCGGCTTTGCGGCTGTCGAGAACCCAACAGTCGTCAAAGATGGAGCAATAGCAGGCGCGGACTGCCACCTTCCAACGTTCGACTTCGAGGCTGTTCCACACCGCCAGATTCTCTGGACTTTTGGTCAACCGGATGAACTGCGTCGCTTCGCCGGGGCGCAGCACGACTTCGAATTTCGAGCTCATGAAAGGGGTGGGGCGTTCTCGAGAATCGCCGCAGCATGTCTGGAGAAAGTGGCGCGGGCTCTCCATTGGCTTGCCGTCATAACGGAACTCGAGCTGCTTTAGCCGCGCCGGGCCAACCCCGTCATTACCGAGCACGAAGGAGACTTCATCTTCTCCCTCATCATTGATGTCGCTAGTCCCGTAGGAAACATAAGGCCAGGCTCCCGACTGCTGCATCTTCCGCGTAGCATCCGCCTGGACGTAGGTGGCGTAGGCCAGCACCAGCGAAATGACGAAAGTTGGTACGGAGACCAGCAAATTGCCGACCATGAGCGTCGGCAGATATTTCAGCAGGCGCTCCATTAGCGGGGCGGGCACTTTCGATTGCGGCTCGTTCATGACGATCTCGTAGGGTCTGACGGTTGTCGGCGAAATGCCTTAAGCATCGCCGCTGGGGCTTTTTCCAACTATCATCTTTCTCGTCGTTTGAGGCCCGGGATCACCTCTTGAATCCGGCCAGCCTTGCCCTTGGCGCGGGCCAACGCCTAAAGCCTCCGCGACAGGAGAGCGAATGAGCGAGAGCAACGTCAAATTTACGCGCGACGAAGCCCTGGACTTCCATGCGCGAGGGCGCCCGGGCAAGATCGAGATCATCGCGTCGAAGCCGATGGCGACGCAGCGCGATTTAAGCCTCGCCTATTCGCCTGGCGTGGCCGTTCCGGTCGAAGCCATCGCCGAAAATCCGGCCAGGGCCTATGACCTCACCGCCAAGGGCAATCTTGTCGCCGTCATCTCCAACGGCACTGCCATCCTGGGCCTCGGGAATCTTGGCGCGCTCGCTTCGAAGCCGGTGATGGAAGGCAAGGCTGTCCTGTTCAAGCGCTTCGCGGATGTCGATTCGATCGACCTGGAAGTCGACACTGCCGATCCGCAGAAATTCATCGATGCGGTTGCACTGCTCGGACCTAGCTTCGGCGGGATCAACCTCGAAGACATTGCCGCGCCCGACTGCTTCATCATCGAGCAGGCGCTGAAAGAGCAAATGAACATCCCGGTGTTCCATGATGACCAGCATGGCACCGCGATCATCACCGCCGCTGGCCTCATCAACGCCTGTTTCCTGACCAATCGCGAATTCAAGGACATTCGAGTCGTCGTGAACGGCGCCGGCGCCGCCGCCATCGCTTGCACCGAGTTGATCAAGGCGATGGGCGTTCCTCATAACCATGTGATCATGTGCGACCGGAAGGGGCCGCTTTATCCGGGGCGCGAAGGCATGGACCAGTTCAAATCCGCCCACGCGGTGCCGACCGAGGCGCGGTCGCTGAAGGAAGCACTGGTGGGTGCCGACGTGTTCCTCGGCCTGTCGGCCGCCGGAGCACTGAAGCCCGACATGGTTGAAGCGATGGCCGGCCAGCCGATCATCTTCGCCATGGCCAATCCGGACCCCGAGATCCTGCCGGAGGAGGCGAAGAAGGTCCGGCCGGATGCGATCATCGCCACCGGACGGTCCGACTATCCGAACCAAGTCAACAATGTTCTTGGCTTCCCCTTCATCTTCCGCGGCGCGCTGGATGTGCGCGCGACGGGGATCAACGAGGAAATGAAGATAGCGGCCGCCCACGCGCTGGCCGAGCTTGCCCGGGCCGCGGTTCCGGAAGAAGTCGCCACAGCCTATGGCGGGATCAGCCACAGCTTCGGACCCGAATATATCATCCCCGCGCCTTTCGATCCCCGCCTGATCGAGATCGTGCCCTGCGCAGTTGCGGAGGCCGCAGCGAAAAGCGGCGTGGCGCAACAGCCGATCGCCGACATGGCGGCCTATCGTCAGAAGCTGCGGGCGCGCCTCAATCCGACCGCGTCCATTCTCGGTCTCGCCTATGAGGCCGCCAGGTCCAATCCCAAGCGCGTCCTCTTCGCCGAGGGTGATGAGGAAAATGTCCTGCGTGCCGCCATCGCCTTCAGGGAAGGCGGTTACGGCACGCCGGTGCTGGTTGGCCGCCAGGACGTCCACGACAAGCTCGCCGCGCTCGGCGTCGACGATCCGCAGAGCTATGAGGTCTTGAACAGCCGCAACTCGCCTTTGGTCGGCCGCGCGGTCGACTTCATTTACGAAAAGCACCAGCGCCACGGCATGTTGCGTCGCGCCGTCGAGCGGATGGTCAACCAGGATCGCAACACCTTCGCTGCCGCCATGCTCGCGCTCGGGGAAGGCGATGCGATGATCACCGGCACCACGCGCCCATTCAGCGAGTCATTGCGACAGGTGCGGTGGGTGATCGACGAGGAAGCGGGCCCGACGCCCTTTGGAATCCATGTGGTCTCGGCGCACGGGCGCACCGTCCTGATTGCCGACACGGCGGTGACCGAGCGGCCGACTGCGGAACAATATGCAGCGATTGCCATGCGGGCGGCGTCATTTGCGCGCCGGGTGGGGCAGGATCCGCGCGTCGCATTCATTAGCTACACCACCTTCGGTAATCCGCCAGGCCGCCATATCGAAGAGCTGCGCGATGCGGTGAAGCTGCTCGATACGCTCGAAACCGACTTCGAATATGAAGGCGAGATGGGTCCGGACGTGGCGCTCAACCATGAGATG
>DASTVY010000072.1:0-2368 GCA_035758865.1 Sphingomicrobium sp.
CGGCAACCCGGGGGATCCGGCCCGGCTGGCGGCGCTGGTCGAAGGTTGCGGGTTGCGGGCCCGGCCCCTTCGGCAGGCCCGCGGCTGGGGCTACCAGCGGCTTTCGGCACTCGGCACGATCATTGTCGTCGATGCCGCACCCCCTCCTCCGCCCAGGATGACGGCCGGCGGCTGCGCATCGACCCTGGCGATGGAAATGAGCGACGGCTCCCAGCGGCTGGTGGTCAATTGTGGCGGGCCTGGCCTTGCGCCCACGGCGATGCCGATTGAACTGGTCCAGGCGCTCCGCTCGACTGCGGCCCATTCGACTCTGGTGCTCGACGACACCAATTCGACCGCGATTCTTCCGGACGGCAGTCTCGGCAAGGGCGTGACGGACATTGAAATTGCGCGAAGCGAGGACAATGACTGCTCGCGGCTCGAGGCTATTCACGACGGATATGTGAAGGGCTTCGGCCTTGCGCATCAGCGGCGCCTCAGCCTCGGCAATGACGGCAAGGAAGTGCGCGGCGAGGATCGGCTGATCCCCAGGGGGCGCAAGAAGATCCGCGAATCCGCGCCATTCGCGATCCGGTTCCACCTCGCACCCGGGGTCGAGGCCACGGTGACCGCAGACGGCATGGGTGCGATCCTGAGGTCAACCGGCGCACCTCCGTGGAATTTCCGTTGCCGCGGGGCGATGCTGCAGGTCGAGGAAAGCCTGTTCGTCGACGGCCGCGGCCAGCCGCAGCCTACCCTGCAACTTGTGGTGGTTGGGGAAATTTCTGCGGTTGGCGGTGAAATCGCCTGGCAGTTCCGGCGCTCTAGTTAGAATCAAGAGGACCAACGAATGACTGGTATCGTGCCCATCAAGCGGGCGCTCATTTCGCTTTCGGACAAATCCGGCCTTGACCAATTGTCGGCCGGCCTCGCCCAGGCAGGCGTGGAAATCATATCGACGGGGGGTACGGCCGCTAAACTTCACGAACTTGGCCATCAAGTCCGTGAAATTAGTGAAGTTACCGGCTTTCCGGAAATGATGGACGGTCGGGTCAAGACCCTACACCCCAATGTCCATGGCGGCCTGCTCGCCGTTCGCGACAATTCAGAGCACGTCGCCGCGATGGAAGCGCATGGCATCGGCGCGATCGACCTGGTCGTGGTCAATCTCTACCCGTTCGAAGCGACGGTTGCGCGGGGTGCGCCGCGCGACGAGATCATCGAGAATATCGACATCGGCGGTCCCTCGATGGTCCGCTCGGCGGCCAAGAACCATCGGTTCGTTGCGATTGTCACCGACCCGGCCGACTATCAGGAACTCCTCGCCCAGCTCGAAGCGCAGGGCGGAACCGATCTCGATTTCCGCCACAAGTTGGCGGCCAAGGCCTATGCCCGGACCGCCGCCTATGATTCGATGATCGCCAGCTGGTTCGCCTTCGCCGACCAGGGCCTGGCCTATCCCGACACGCGGTTCATCGTCGGCAGCAAATCGCAGGAGCTTCGCTACGGCGAAAATCCGCACCAGAAGGCGGCGCTCTACCTCCCGCTCGGGCCGTCTACGCCGGGCGTCGCCCAGGCCCGGCAGGTTCAGGGCAAGGAGCTCAGCTATAACAATCTGAATGACGCCAATGCGGCATTGGAACTTGCCGCCGAATTCCGCGACGGCCCGCCGACCGTGGTGATCGTCAAGCATGCCAACCCCTGCGGCGTGGCAAGCAGCGACAGCCTGCTCAATGCGTGGCAACAGGCGCTCGCCTGCGACAGCGTCTCGGCCTTTGGCGGGATCGTCGCCGTCAACCGCACGCTCGACGGCGCGACGGCCGAGGCGATCTGCGACATATTCACCGAAGTCGTGGTGGCGCCGGACGCGGATGAGGCAGCAATCTCTGCCTTTGCGCGCAAGAAGAACCTCCGCCTGCTCCTGACCGGCGAACTTCCGGATCCGGCACGCGGCGGTCAGACGGTGGCGGTAATCGCCGGCGGGCTGCTGATCCAGGATCGCGACAATGGCATGCTCACCCCCGACATGCTCCGGCAAGTCACCAGGCGCGCGCCTACGCAACAGGAGCTGAAGGATTGCCTGTTCGCCTGGGCGGTCGCCAAGCATGTGAAGTCCAATGCCATCGTCTATGCGAAGGATGGGGCAACAGCCGGGATCGGTGCCGGGCAAATGAACCGTCGTGATTCGGCCCGGATTGCCGCGATCAAGGCGCGCGAAGCGGCAGAGACCTATGGCTGGCCGCAACCGCGCACTGTCGGTTCGGCAGTCGCCTCGGACGCCTTTTTCCCCTTCGCCGACGGCCTGTTGGCAGCGGTGGAGGCAGGGGCGACCGCGGTGATCCAGCCGGGCGGATCGTTCCGCGACGAGGCAGTCATCGCCGCGGCTGAT
>DASTVY010000092.1:0-29505 GCA_035758865.1 Sphingomicrobium sp.
ATACAGCGTGACCATCAGGGCGGTGTCGATAGATCCCCAGTTGGATGCAATCGGAGTCATCCACCACGGGCTGAAGATATGGAAAAGGATCGAACCCAGCACCAACAGCGCTATGACAATTGCGACGACCATCCTTACTCCTGGCAAACTTCCAGAGCGCTGCGATCAATTACGTGGGTGTAGAGGTGCCATGTGGCATAGCCGAGCCAGGGCAGAACCACCGCCAGTCCGATGAATACGGGGATCGATCCAAGCACCAGCAGAATACCAACGGTGAACCCCCACCGAATCAACTTGCCCTTGTTCGCGCGGAAGGCGCGGATCGAGGTGTCGACCGCGGTCCGTGCCTCGATGTTGCAATCGACCAGCATGGGCAATGCGACAAAGCTGATGGCCAGCACCAGTACCGCGAAGCAGGCTCCGACCAGATTGCCAATGACGATCAGTGCCCAACCTTCAGAAGTCGTGAATAAGCGGGTCAGGAACGCGCCGATCGATTCCGGGTAGCTCGCTCCCCAGAGGGCCAGATACAGTCCTGCTGCAACCGCCACCCACAAGGCGAAGATGCCGACCAGCAGCGCGGCGACGGCGCCGAGCCCGTCGGCCGACGGCCGCTTGCGGACATCGAAGAAGTGCGACCAGTCGGATTCGAGGCCGGCCTCTCGGCGGCGAGCCAGTTCATAGAAGCCGACCGCGACGATAGGTCCGAGCAGGGAAATCCCGGCAGCAATCGGAAAGAAGAGCGGCAGCACGTTTGAGCCCTGCGTCACCCAGGCGGCAACCAACCCCACCAGCGGATAGAGCATGCCGATGAAGATCAAATCCCCGCGCATCGAGAGAAAGTCGTTCCAGCCCTCGCGAAGCGACAGGTTGAGGTCGCTTGATGTGAGCGTGCGAACCGGAATCTCGGGTTCAGCGAGATCTTTGGACGGAGCGGCGTGGATTGCAACCATCGGCATCCTCCCCGGTGAGGCTGCCGACCTTATACGCGGTAGGCACACCACCGACTTTCGACAGGATACGAGAGGCCTTTGAGATTGCAAGCCCCGACCTCGGGGGCGGTTGAATAATCTCAGATCGGGTGCACGAGCTTTCCGAATCTTGGGGTTATCGACGTCCTCAAGCCGCAGGTTCGCTGCTGCGGGCGGGGCGCCTGTTTTCCTTGAGATCTCACCTGCTTGACTCTGCGCGGGGTGAGGCGCAATTGAGAACAAAGCAGGAACAAATCAATGCGCGAGTCGGTTGATCATAAAGGGTCCAGACCCACGGTCATGCTCAAGCGAAACCTAGCATCGATTGCCGGAGGAAGGCTGCTATCCGGGGATAAGCGGATCGCGACCGGCTATGCTGCGCTCGATGAAGCGCTGGGCGGCGGCTTGGCGGGCGGGCGGGTGCATGAGCTGTTCGCCGAAAGCGTCGATGATGTGCCCAGCACGATCGGTTTTGCAGCCATGCTGGCCTTGAGGGCGGTGGGGAGGCGATCCCCGATTTTTTGGCTCCGTACCGACGAATCCGAACGGCTTGGAGGGCGGCTCCATGGACCGGGCCTGGTTGAGCTGGGTGGCGATCCGGATTCGCTGGTCCTGGGCGTCGCGCCCGACACCAAGGCGCTGCTCAAGGCGGCGGCTGATGCCGCGCGCTGTCCTGGCCTTTCTGCCCTGATCGTCGAATGCCGAGGGCAGTGCCCTACACTCGACCTCACTGCCAGCAGGAGGCTTGCTCTTGCTGTCGAACAGTCCGGCGCGACCCTGTTCCTGCTCCGGTTGGAAGCAGAGCCGATTCCAAGTGCCGCAGATACGCGCTGGGCGGTCTCCGCTGCGCCGAGCCGGTTACTGGAGGCCGATGCACCTGGCCCGCCCATGTTTGAAATCGAATTGCTTCGCCGGCGCGCCGGCCCCGCGGGGATGCGCTGGCAGCTGGAGTGGAATCGTGACCAACTTATCTTCGCCGACCCGGCGCTATCTGGCGCTATGGTTTCCCTACCTTCCAGCCGACCGGCTGCGCCGGCAGCCGAATTGCGGCTTAGCGCCTGAGACCCCGCTCGCCTTCGTCATCAAGGCGAAGAGCGCGCTGAGGCTCGCGGCAGTCGATCAGGCGGCGCGAAGCCAAGGCCTGGAGCCGAGCATGACCTTGGCCGACGCCCGGGCGCGTGTGCCTCAACTGGTCGTCGAAGATCTCGACGAAGCGGCCGATCGCCATTGGCTCGAACAGCTGGCCAAGGGGGCAATCCGTTATTCGCCGATGGTAGCCGTGGATGGGAGCGACGGGCTGATCCTCGATGTCACCGGATGCACCCATTTGTTCGACGATGAGAAAGGCCTGGCCGCGGATGTCGAGGGGCGGATGGCCGGGCTTCGGATGACCTTGCGGCTGGCCTTTGCGAGCACGGCTGGAGCGGCCCATGCCCTGGCCCGCTATCAGGCGCTGCCCGCCAAGGACGAAGCTTCGGCCATTCGACGGCTGCCAGTGGCGGCCCTGGAGCTGGAGCCGGAGGGAACGCAGGGTCTGGTGCGAGCCGGGCTCAAGACGATCGGAGATCTGGCGAGGCGGCCGATGGCGACCATTGCCGCTCGTTTTGGCGGGGAGGCGGTAGCCGCGCTTCGCCATCTGTTGGGCGAAGTCGCCAAGCCGATGAAGCCGCTTATTCCCCTTGCGCCGATCATCGCAGAGCGCCGCTTCGCCGAGCCGGTTGCGCGGACCGAATATGCGCTGGAGGTGCTCGGCGAGTTGGCAGCCGAAGTCGCCCGGCATATGGAAAAAAGAGGGGAAGGAGGCAGGCGGTTCGAGGCTTTCTTTTTCCGCAGCGATGGCCTTACTCGTCCGCTCGCCGTCGAAACCAGCCAGCCGACCCGGGATTCCACGCTGGTCATCCGCCTGATGAACGAACGGATCGAAGGATTGAGCGATCCAATCGATCCTGGCTTTGGTTTCGACCTCATCCGCCTCCTGGTTCCGGTCACCGAGCCGCTTGCCGTTACTCAGCTCGGCCTCGAAGGCGGTTCGGTGAAAGAGGTCCAGGTCGCGGCACTGATCGACCGGTTGAGCACGCGGCTGGGGCGGAGCCGGGTGCGGCGTCTCGCGGCGCAGGACACTCATATTCCTGAGCAGATGCAACTGGAGTTTCCGGCGGTCGAGACAAATGGACCAGTCGCCGATTGGCCGGAAGCCATCCCCGGCGAGCCGCCGCTTCGTCCGCTGCACCTGTTTGATCCGCCGCAGCGGATCGAAGTCATGGCTGACGTTCCGGACGGACCACCGCGCCGTTTCCGCTGGCGCCGCAAGCTTCATGACATCAAGCGGTTCGAAGGGCCGGAACGGATCGCATCCGAATGGTGGAAGCGGCGCGACGGCGCCATCGATCGACCGGGTCTTACCCGCGATTATTATCGGGTCGAGGATGTGCGCGGACGGCGTTTCTGGGTCTTTCGCCATGGGCTCTTCGAAGAAAAACCCATGCCCCAATGGTATCTCCACGGGCTGTTCGCATGAGTTTCGCCGAGCTTGTTGCCGCGACCAACTATTCGTTCCTCCGCGGCGCTTCCCACCCGGCTGACATGGTCGGGCGGGCGCTGGAGCTGGGCATGCCCGGGATCGGTATCGCCGATCGGAACAGCGTCGCTGGAGTGGTGCGGGCATGGTCCGCACTCAACGAGGCCCGCGAAAAGGCGCGAGCCGCGCTGCTTGGTGAAATCGACTTCAAGCTTGCTGTCGGCGCGCGGCTGGTGTTCGCCGACGCTACTCCGGAGATCGTCGCCTATCCCACGACCCGCCACGGCTGGGGGAGGCTGACAAGGCTTCTGACCATCGGCAACCGACGGGCGGAGAAGGGCGATTGCATCCTCCATTTCGCAGACCTGGTCGATCATGCCGAGGACCTGCTTCTGATCGTGCTTGCGGAGGAAGGCCATGAGTTTTTGCTGCGGCGGCTGGCGGAAGCGCGGCCGGGTGCGGTGTGGCTTGGCGCGGCGATGCCCAGGCAGGGCCGCGATCGCCGGCGCCTGATTCGGCTCAAGCGGCTGGCCGATCGGGTCGGCATCCCCCTGCTTGCAACCAACGATGCGCTCTATGCTTCCCCCGCGGACCGACCGCTGCACGACATCGTCACCTGCATCCGCGAAGGCGTGCCGATCCAGTCTGTCGGCCGATTGCTTGCCGCCAATGCCGAGCGGCATTTAAAATCGCCCGAGGAAATGGCTCAGCTGTTTCGCCATTGCCCGGAGGCAGTTGAGCAAAGCCATCACTTCCTCGATCGCATCCAATTCACTCTCGACGAGCTGAGATACGAATATCCGCACGAGCCGGTGCCCGACGGTTGGACCCCGCAGGGTTGGCTCGAGCATCTGGTGATGACCGAAGCGAACCGGCGCTTTCCCGACGGCCTTCCGCCAAAATGGCAAAGAGTATTGGGGGAGGAGTTCGGCCTGATCCGCAAGTGTCAATATGCCAACTACTTTCTGACTGTGCACGACATAGTGCATTTTGCCCACGCTCAGGATCCGCCGATCCTCTGCCAGGGACGCGGATCGGCCGCCAACAGCCTGGTCTGCTACCTGCTCGGGATCACTCCGATCGATCCGGTCGAGAACAACCTGCTGTTCACCCGCTTCCTGTCCGAGGAGCGCCGCGAGCCGCCGGACATCGACGTCGATTTCGAGCATGAGCGGCGCGAGGAGGTGATGCAGTATATCTACCGGCGATACGGGCGCGAGCGGGCGGGGATCGCGGCGACCGTCATCCATTACCGGTCGCGCAGCACGGTGCGCGAGGTCGGGAAAGCGCTTGGCCTGTCGGAAGATGTGACCGCGCGGCTCGCGAACACCAGCTGGGGAAGCTACGAAAATGAGCTGGAAGATGAGCGTTTCGCCGAGGCTGGCCTAACGCTCGCCAATCCGGAAATCGCGCGCTTGAAGGCGCTGGTCGAGCGGCTTCTCAAATTCCCCCGCCATCTGTCGCAACATGTCGGCGGCTATGTGCTGACCGAGGGCCGGCTGGACGAGATCGTGCCGATCCACAATGCGGCGATGGAGGACCGGACCTTCATCGAATGGGACAAGGACGATATCGACGCGCTGGGCCTGATGAAGGTCGACGTGCTGGCGCTGGGCATGCTGACCTGTATCCGCAAGAGCTTCGACCTGATGAGGCTGCATGGGCTCGGCGACTTGGTGCTGGACACGGTGCCGCCGGAAGATCCTGCGGTCTACGACATGCTATGTCAGGGCGACAGCATCGGCGTGTTCCAGGTCGAAAGCCGAGCGCAGATCAACATGCTGCCGAGGCTGAAACCCCGCTGCTTCTACGACCTGGTGATCGAGGTCGCGCTGGTCCGCCCGGGTCCGATCGAGGGCGACATGGTTCATCCTTATCTTCGCCGCCGCAACGGAGAGGAAAAGGCCGAGCTTCCGTCCCCAGGACCACAATATCCGGCGGACGAGCTCAGGGAGGTGCTCGGCCGGACCTTCGGCGTGCCCTTGTTCCAAGAACAGGCGATGAAGATCGCTATCGTCGCCGCCGGCTTCACCCCCGACGAGGCCAATGGCCTCCGCCGGGCCATGGCCACTTTCCGCAATGTCGGCACCATCCATCGCTATGAGGCGAAGATGATCGAAGGGATGGTGGCGAGAGGGTATGAACGCGACTTCGCCGAGCGCTGTTACAACCAGATCAAGGGATTCGGCAGCTACGGTTTCCCGGAAAGCCATGCCCAGAGCTTCGCCAAATTGGTCTATGTCTCGGCCTGGCTGAAGTGCCACCACCCGGCGGTATTCACCTGCGCTCTGCTCAACTCGCAGCCGATGGGCTTCTATGCGCCGGCCCAGCTGGTCCGCGATGCACGAGAGCATGGCGTCGAAGTGCTCGGGTGCGACATCAACGCAAGCGATTATGACAATCTGCTCGAGCGCGGAAAAGATGGTCGGCTCGCGATCCGGTTAGGCTTCCGCCAGATCGACAGCTTTCGCCAGGATTGGGCGGAACGATTGGTCGCAGCACGCGAAAGCGGGTTCACCTATGTCGAGCAGTTGAGCCAGCGAGCTTCATTGCCCTCGCGGGCGCTACGGTTGCTGGCCGATGCAGATGCCTGTGGTTCGATCAATCTCGGGCGGCGCGATGCACTGTGGGAAGCAAGACGGACTCCGCAAGGCGCGCTGCCCTTGTTCGCCGCGGCCGACGCGGCCGAACTTGGTGCGGAGCCAAAGGTGGAGCTCCCCTCCATGCCGCTGCCGGAGGAAGTGGTGACCGATTACCAAGTGACTCGGCTGTCGCTGAAGGGCCATCCCATGCAGTTCCTCCGACCGATCTTCCAGGCAGAAGGCGTGTTGAGCTGTGCCGAAGCGGCGAAGGCGCCCAATGGAAAGATCAGGCGGGTCGCCGGAGTAGTCTTGATCCGCCAGCGTCCGGGCAAGGGCAATGCCCTCTTCATCACGCTGGAAGACGAAACCGGAATCACCAATGTGCTGCTGTGGGCGCGCGATTTCGAGCGGTATCGGCGAGAGGTGATGGCCGCCCGGCTGATGGAAGTCGAAGGCGAAATCCAGCGCAGCAAGGAAGGGGTGATGCATCTGATCGCCCGCCGCGTGTTCGACCGAAGCGCGCTGCTGGGGTCGTTAACCGAGGACTCGATTCAGGCGCTTCCCGAACGCCATGGTCATCCGCGCAATGTCAGGGTGCTGCCCAAATCGAGGGACTTTCACTAATCCTAAAGCGCCTCGACGATCGTCACATTGGCGATGCCGCCGCCTTCGCACATCGTCTGCAGTCCGTAACGCTTGCCGCGCGCGCGGAGCGCATGAACCAGCGTCGCCATCAGCTTGGTTCCGCTGGCGCCGAGCGGATGGCCCAGCGCTATCGCCCCGCCATGGACGTTGAGCCGCTCAGGGTCGGCCTGGATTTCCTTGAGCCAGGCGAGGGGAACCGGCGCAAAGGCCTCATTCACTTCGTAAAGGTCGATCTCGTCGAGCTTGCGACCCGAGCGATCGAGCGCCCGGCGTGTAGCCGGGATCGGCTCCTGCAACATGATCACCGGGTCACCCGCGGTAACAGTGAGATTATCGATCCGGGCGAGTGGGGTCAGCCCGTGATCCTTGAGCGCCCTTTCGCTTACGACCAACACGCCCGACGCACCGTCACACACCTGGCTTGCATTGCCAGCGGTGATCATTCCGTCGGCAGCGATGGTCTTTAGTTCGGCCAAACCCTCGACACTTGCGTCGGCGCGAATTCCTTCGTCGCGGTCGTGGTGGACAGGGTTTCCTTCCTTGTCGATGCCATTGACCACAACGATTTCGCGCTTGAACGAGCCGCTATCGGCAGCGGCCGCCGCCTTGCGGTGGCTCGAAAGTGCAAATTGGTCGAGCTCTTCACGGCAAAATCCATAGATTTGGGCCATCATCTCGGCGCCGGTGAACTGGCTGAACTGGTCGACTCCATAACGCCCCTTGATCGACTGCGGCCATGGCCCAATGCCAATGCCAGCCTGCATCGGCAGGATGACGGGAGTGCCCATTGGAACCCGGGTCATGCTTTCGACACCGGCAGCGATCACCACGTCCTGCGTCCCGCTCATCACCGCCTGGGCGGCAAAGTGCAGCGCCTGCTGAGAGCTGCCGCATTGCCGGTCGATGCTGACCGCCGGAACGCTGTCGGGCAGGTCGGAGGCCATGACCATGTTCCGGCCGATATGAAAACTTTGCTCCCCGACCTGGCTGACGCAGCCAACGATGACGTCTTCGATCGTTGCAGGATCGATCCCGCTACGTACTACGAGCGCATCGAGGATCGCGGCTCCGAGGTCAGCCGGATGCCATTCGCGAAGTGCCCCGCCGCGACGCCCACCGGCCGTGCGCAGCGCTTCGACGATATAGGCTTCGGCCATTACCCCTCCCCGTCAGTGGTCGACCACGCCAGTACGAAAGTGCCGCTGCCCATCAGGGTCCGGGCTGCGCCCCTGTCAATCAGTGCACATTCGCCGGGCTTCACGATCCCGACGGGCGCGTCAATGGGCAGCAGCTGCACATCCCGCATGCGATCGGGCAGCTCCGGCGGTTCGCCGACACACCAGGCAACGCCGAAATAGGGTCCGTCGACCAGCAGCTTGCTGCCGCCGTCGACGCTTGTGTCGAGTGGGTTCGAATGCGGCTGGGGCCTTACGACGTCGGCGGCCTCATTCAGATGCAATTCCCGGGGACGCCCATAGTCGAACAGCCGATAGGTCAAATCGACGGCCTGCTGAATTTCCATCACTGTCAGGCCCGGCCCCAAGGCATGGACGGTGCCGGCCGGATTATAGATGAAGTCGCCCTTCGACGGCCGCTTCCAGTCCATCAGCTCAACAATTGATCCGTCCCTGGCCGCGGCCATCAGCTCCCCTGGCTCCACGGTTCGTACCGTTCCAATCCCGAGCTCAGCACCATCGGCCACGTCGAGCACGATCCAGCATTCGTCCTTGCCGCGCGGATAGCCGCGGGACCGGGCCGTCGCGTCATCGGGATGGACCTGGATCGACAGCCGTTCGGTCGTAAACAGATATTTGGCCATCACGTCGAGTTGGCGTCCCGGCGGCGGCTCGAACCAGATCTCGCCGACCTGCCGGTCGGATTCGACCCCGAAGCGCGGGTCAATGCCGCGTTTGCCCCAAGGCTTGTCGACAATCTTGGTTGCGAGCATTTGCACCGGCTCGCTCCTTCTAGGCCAACGCCGCGACCAGATCCTTGAGCGGCAGGAAGGCGAATCCGATCGAACTGTCGGAAATGCCATAGGGCATGAACAGCTGGTCGCCGACCCTCATGCCGCCGCAGGTATAAACGACGTTGGGGACATATCCGTTGCGGTCGTCATTTTCCGCCTGGAGGATCGGGTAGCGGGTCCGGCCCAGGACCTTCGACGGATCATCGCGATCGAGAAGTACCGCGCCGATCGCATATTGCCGCATCGCCCCGACTCCGTGGGTCAGCACCAGCCAGCCTTCGTCGATCAGGATCGGCGGTCCGCAGTTGCCGATCTGGATGAACTCCCAAGCATATTTCGGGGTCATCAGCGGAACTCCGCCGTGCCAGTGGGTGATGTCGTCAGAATCGAGCAGGTACATGTTTTGCCCGTCTTGCCTTCCGACCATCATGTATCGCCCGCCGATCTTCTCCGGAAACAGGGCCAACCCCTTGTTGCGCGTCGCATCGCCGGTCATCGGCACCAGTTCGGCGGAGCGGAAGTCGCGGGTCCGCAGCAACTCGGATCGAATTTCCCGACCCGAGAAGGCGGTATAGGTGCCGATATATTCGCTGCTTCCGTCCTCATGGGTGAAATAGGTAAGGCGGAGGTCCTCAAGCCCATTGGCCTGGGCCGCGGTCACCGGAAAGATGACGGTGCCGGACAGGTTGGAATCTTCGCTCCTGTAAACGGTGACCGGGCAGTCGCCGCAAAGCGTGTCGAGGTCCGGCGCATCGGCTGCAACGGCGAAGGGCGGCTCGGGCGCCAGTTCCAGGCCCCCATGCTCCGATACGAGACCTTCGCGGAACGCGATCGAGCTGATGTGCCCCTCACCGACAGCCCGGAGCGACATCAGAATTCGGACGGTGTGCTGATCAAGCCCGCTTTGGTCGGGATGTGGCACGATGCTGGGGTTCATCAGGGCCGCTGCGGCGTAACTATATTCCTGGCAGAAATAGGCGCCGATCAGTTGCTTTCTTTTGTCACCGATGCCCGCCAGGGAGAGGTTCAACAGCTTCGAGATTTCGGCGAAGCGATAAAGGAAGATCTTGCGGGTTTGCCAGTGCCGCTGCTCGAAATTGGCCATGATGTGCTGCAGCTGGCGGCCGATTTCCTGATCGCTGAGCGTCAATACCTGATCGACCAGCCGCTTTGACCGGCCCGGGTCCGCGCGAGACCCCTGCCAGGCCAGGTGGAACGGCCTAATCACGACTCGGGACGGATCCGCTTTAAGCCTCAGCGGATGAAGTTCAGACTGGATCATAGACCTTGTCAGCTAGCGGCGAATGTTCTCGCTTCTGCTTCGCTCAGGCGATCCTGTCCAGACTGTTTGCGGTCGCTGAAGATTTCACGCACGGTTTGCGCCGCCAAGTGCAGCGACAGGATCGATTCTGCGCCCTGGTTGCGGTTGATTCCAGTTGCCATCAGCCCGTCGTAGCAGCTCCCGTCGGCGGTATCGGCCATTGGTATGCCGGCATCGTTGTTGCCGAAGAACCAAGCGAATGCGTCGTGCGCCATCTGGCGCCATTCCGATTCACCGGTCGCCTCCAGAGCTGCGACGGCTGCATCCACCGTTGCTGTCGCCTCGAGGGGCTGCTGGTCGAATGCCAGCGGAGCGGCATAGGCCCTTCCAAAGCTCTTGCAGCCAACCGGCCGGAATGTTCCTCTCGGGCTCGATTGACGGCCGCGTAACCAGCCCAGCGTCGAAAGTCCGAGATGAACCATCGACGGGTCTTCCAGCGCCTGGCCGGCGCGGATCAGCACCTCCGGCAAGCGGGCATTGTCGTAAGCCAGCCATGGCTCGAACCAATTCCAGCCCTCCCGTGAATGCTGGCGATGCGACCGGACCAACTGTTCAGCTGCCTCTCGAAGCAGCAGTTTCGCGGTCTGGTGGTCGGCCTGGTGACGCAACAACTCGAAACCGCCCAATGCAGCGAATGATTTGGCCCTGAGCGCCGTGAACTCAGCGGCTGCGGGGGCGGTTTCATCGAACAGCTTCATTGCCCACTGGCGAAGCGCTGGCCACGGCGAGCGGGCTGCCGTCATGCCCAAGGCCCAAATCGTACGGCCATTGCTGTCTTCGGACCCGCGATCTTCGAGCCAGCGGCGATCGAAGTCCATGAAGTTGCGGAAGCGGCCGGTCGCCGGGTTCCAGCCGTGATGGATGAACGCCGCGTAGGTCGCCGCAAGGCTGGAGGCGCGGCGATCGTCTCCCCGCCGCACCATGGTCATCAGGGCCCGGGCATTGTCGTCAATGCAATATCCATGGTGGCGATTAGGGACAGTATGGACCGCATGTTGGATGATGCCGACGGAGTCGCTCATCCGCTCGATCGCCTCCAGTGAGAGGGCGGCCGGCCGGGGTATTGGCGCGTGGCTGGCGACGAGACGCGGGCGCGCGGGAAGCTGAGCGAGTGATTGCTCAACCACTCGTGGCCACAGCATGGAACGACTTTGTTCGTAGGCGGCGCGGCTCAGTCTATCGCGCAAATCGTCATCGTTGAGCAGGTTG
This sequence comes from Sphingomicrobium sp., assembly GCA_035758865.1. Classification (GTDB taxonomy): domain Bacteria; phylum Pseudomonadota; class Alphaproteobacteria; order Sphingomonadales; family Sphingomonadaceae; genus Sphingomicrobium. Next base: position 11,216 of record DASTVY010000092.1, read on the forward strand.
AGCGCTGCTTCGGTCAAAGCCGCGGAGTCCGATGTTGGCACCAGGAGGCCATGTCCGTCTCCCAATAGCTCCTTGGCATGAACATAAGGCGTGGAGATGATCGGTTTGCCGACTGCAAAGGCGTAACTCAGGGTTCCGGACGTGATCTGCGCCATGTTGAGATAGGGCGTCACGTAAATGTCCGCGGCCTGAAGCATGTCGAGCAGCTCCTCCTGCTCGACAAAGCGGTCGACAAATCTCACATGCTCCTCGACGCCCAGTCCGCGCGCTGCATCCATCAGCATTCGACGATGGCGCTCGCCTTCCTTGCGGACCAGGTTGGGGTGCGTCGCGCCAACGATTTCGTACATCGCTTCGGGATGCTCACGAACGATGGCGGGCATTGCCTCGATCATCTGTCGGATGCCCTTGCTTGGTGCGAGCAGGCCAAAGGTCATCAGCACTTTCCGGCCCTGCCAGCCGAATTGGGTCTTCAAATCGTCCGGATTGCGCAATGGCCGATCGGGAACGCCATGCGGAATGGTCCTCAGCCGATCGGCGGCAAGGCCGAATCGGCGCTTCAATATGTCCGCACCGGTCGAGGACATGACGATCACTCGGTCGGCCCGGGCGATCAGTCGCTTCAGTACCGTTTCCTGTTCCTCGTCAGGCTGGTCGAGCACGGTATGGAGCGTCAGGATGAGCGGCAGATCGGTCGCGCCGATCAGTTCCAATATGTGCGAACCGGCGGTGCCGCCGAAAATGCCAAATTCATGCTGGAGCCAAATTGCTTCTGCACCGCTCGAGTCGATCTGCTCGGCCGCGGCCTGGTAGGAATCCAGAGAGTCTGCGTCGATCGTGCGGATCGAACCGGGATAGAAATCCCCGGTGCCGTCATCCATCGCATAATGATCGACCGTCATTTGTGGGTAGAGGGCACGCAGGGCGTCGGCGACATGGCTGGTATAGGTGGCCAGGCCGCATTTGCGCGGCAGCGCATTGCCGATCAATGCGAGATGGCGAAACGGCGCCGGAGCGCGCCGCACTTCGCGGTGATCCGAGCCAGTATCTGGAAGAATGTCGAAATCAAACATCACGCCTCGACTTTCAAACGCGGGGAGGGGATGCGCGACCGAGCGTCGGCCCCCACAACTTAACGCACTGAAACGAGCCGAGTTTCAAACTTACTTAGCAGATGCACAAATTTGTGCAACTGCAGCATAACTAGGCAGCGATCTCTGCCGGATCGATCCGGTCGACGCTCGGCAGCCTGCCGGCAAGCGCGAGGTCGAACTGTTCCTTGTCCAATACGCCTTCCCAGCGGGTAACGACAATGGTCGCGACGGCATTGCCGATGAAATTGGTGAGGCTTCGGCATTCGCTCATGAAGCGATCGATACCGAGGATCAGCGCCATCCCGGCAACCGGTACCGACGGCACGATCGACAAGGTCGCGGCAAGCGTGATGAAGCCGGCGCCGGTAACTCCGGCAGCGCCCTTCGACGACAGCATCGCTACGCCGAGGAGAAGCAGCTGGTCGCCGAGACTGAGGTCGATGCCGACCGCCTGGGCGATGAACAGGGCGGCCAGGGTCATGTAGATGTTGGTTCCGTCGAGGTTGAAGGAATAGCCTGTCGGCACGACCAGTCCGACGATCGACTTGGGACAGCCCGCGCGCTCCAGCTTCTCGATCAGGGAGGGCAGCGCGCTTTCGCTGGAGGAGGTACCGAGCACCAGCAACAGCTCGGCCTTCAGATAGTTGATCAGGCTGAAGATCGAGAAGCCGGCGAGGCGAGCCATGGCTCCCAGCACTACCAAGACAAATAGCAGGGCGGTCGCATAGAATGTCGCCACCAGCGTCGCGAGGTTGGCAAGGCTCCCAATGCCATATTTGCCGATGGTGAAGGCCATCGCGCCCAAGGCGCCGATCGGCGCCACGGCCATGATGATCGCCACCAGCCTGAACATGACCAGCGACAGCTGGTTGAGCAGGTCGAGGACCTTGCCCGCCTTGTCGCCGACAAGTGCGAGCGCGATGCCGAAGAGGATCGAGACGAGCAGCGCCTGCAAAATATGGCCTGCGGTCAGGGCCGACAGGAATGTGTCCGGTATCGCCTCGAGCAGGAAACCCGAGATGCTCGTCTCATGCGCCTTGCTGGCATAGTCGCGGACCTTTGAGGGATCGAGCGTCGCGGGGTCGATGTTGAGCCCGTCTCCGGGCCGGACGACGTTGGCGACGATCAGTCCCACGATCAGCGCCAGCGTAGAGAAGAAGAGGAAATAGGCGAAAGCCTTCAGCGCCACCCTTCCGACGCGCCTGAGATCGCGCATTCCGGCAATCCCGGTGACGATCGTCAGGAAAATGACCGGGGCGATGATCATCCGCACCAGCTTGATGAACGCATCGCCGATCGGTTTCAGCGCTTCGCCTGTCGCCGGCCAGAAATGGCCGATCAGGATTCCGAGAAGGATCGCGACCAGGACCTGGAGGTAAAGATGGCGGTACCACGGTCGTGCAGCGGGCAGCTCCGCGTCCTGATCGATATGGATCGCCATCGTTAGCCCCTTCCGAACCAAAGCAAAGCGATCAAGCCAAGCTTTGGCAAGCGGCCATGAATGAGCTAGGGCGCAGCGCGATGAGTGCGACGCTCGTATCCAACCTGGGATGGTTTCCGGCCAGCTGGCGCCGCTTTCCGGCCAGCCAGATGCCCAGCTATTCGGACCAGTCGCGGCTGAACTCGATCGAAGAAGGGCTGCACCGGGCCGCACCGGTTGTCGCGATCGAGGATGCGCAGATGTTGCGCCAGGCGGTGGCCGGCCTCACGGAGAACCGCGGATTCCTGCTTCAGGGCGGCGACTGCGCCGAGAGTTTCGACGACCCCGTCGCCGAGCAGGTGGCAGGCATTGTCAACTTGTTCGACGCCATGGCCGAGAAGCTCCGGCCTTCGATCAATGGGCCACTTGTGGAGGTGGCGCGGATCGCCGGGCAATTCGCCAAGCCGCGGAGCGCGCAAACCGAAACTCATGAGGATGTGACTCTTCCGGCCTATCGCGGCGACATCGTCAACGGTATCGCCTTCGACCCATCGGTCCGAAAGGCGGACCCGCAGCGGATGATCCGCGCGCATATGCAATCGGTTGGAACAGCCGCCAGTCTGGCCGCCGCTCGCGGATCCGGCGCCCCAATCTTCACCAGCCATGAAGCGCTATTGTTACCCTATGAGGAGCCGTTGACTCGTCGCGATACATTAGGGCGATGGTGGGCGACGTCCGGACACATGCTTTGGCTGGGCGACCGCACTCGCCAACTGGACGGTGCGCATGTCGAATATCTGCGCGGCATCGAGAACGTCGTTGGGATCAAATGTGGACCAACTCTGGGACCCGACGAATTTTGCAGCCTGATCGACCGCCTCGACCCGCTTGACCGGCCCGGAAAGCTGGTGCTGATCGGCCGGTTCGGGGCCAGGAAGATCGAGCAGCTACTGCCGCCACTGATGCGGGCGACCAGGGACAGGCAAGTCGTTTGGACGATCGATCCAATGCACGGCAACACCAGCATGACGGGCAAGCGCAAGGTCCGCCGCTTGCCGGACATTATGAACGAGATCGATTCCTTCTTCGCCATTGCCCGAACCGAGGGCGTGCACGGCGCCGGCGTCCACCTGGAAATGAGCGCGCTCGATGTGACGGAATGCCTCGGCGGTCGCGGACCCGCTTCAATCGACGAACTGGAAAAGAACTGGCTGACCGCTTGCGACCCGCGCCTCAATCGGGCCCAGGCGATCGACCTTGCCGCCCATATCGCGGCGTTGATTGCGTGAAGCTGGTCTCAGAGCCGGGGGCTCCGCTCGTCGGTGAGGCAGCAATCCCGGGCGACAAGAGCTGTTCCCATCGGGCACTGATCCTCGGTGCCATGGCCAATGGCGAGACCAGAATCAGCGGTTTGCTTGAGAGCGATGACGTCATGACGACGGCGGATGCACTTCGCTCGTTCGGGGTCCAGGTGGAAACTGGCGAAGAGGAATGGCTGGTGCGTGGCGGGCCATGGCGCTCGCCGAGAGAAACCATAGATTGCAGGAACAGCGGGACGTCGGCGCGGCTGCTGATGGGCGCCGTGGCGGGGATGCCGGGCGTTTGCGCGACGTTCGGCGGAGACGATTCCCTGTCCAGCCGGCCAATGGGGCGGGTCACGGCCCCGCTTCGGCGGATGGGCGCGATCATCGAGGGCGGGGACCGGCTTCCGGTCACCGTCGAGGGTGCGCGCCTCGGCGGAATCGAGCACCGCAACCTGCCCGCGTCGGCACAAGTCAAATCGGCGATCTTGCTGGCCGGCCTTGGTACCGGCTCTCCAATACAAATCGTCGAGCCGGCCCCCAGCCGCGATCACACCGAGATCATGCTTCGTGAGTTCGGCTGCGATGTCGAATGGGACCAGGATGGGGAGGGTCGAACAATTCGGCTGGGCCAGCAGCGAGGTTTGACTGGTTGCTCGATCAAAGTTGGGGCCGATTCCTCCTCGGCTGCCTTTTCGCTGGTTGGAGCAGCCATCGTCCCCGGTTCAGACGTCGTCGTCCGCGGATTGTTGGTCAATCCGCTGAGGACGGGGCTTTATGAAACGCTGGAACTGATGGGGGCCGACGTCGAATTGTCGAACGAGCGGATCGAGTCCGGCGAGATCGTGGCCGATATTCGTGTGCGTCATGCGCCCTTGCTTTCCTGCCAGGTTCGCGCCGAGCAGATTCCGGCGATGATCGACGAAATTCCCGCGCTGGCGGTGGCCTGCGCTTTCGCGGATGGCGAAAGCGTCATCGAGGGCCTTGCCGAACTCAAGATCAAGGAAAGCGACCGGCTGGGCGCCATCGTCGCAGGGCTTGCTGCCTGCGGGGTCTCTGCCATTGCCGACGGCGACAATCTGCGCATCTTCGGTCGCGAAAGGGTTGCCGGTGGGGCCAGCGTCGCGACCCGAGGCGATCATCGCATCGCGATGGCGTTTCTGACTCTCGGACTTGGGGCCGACGGACCGGTCGAGGTTGACGAGGCTGAAGTGATCGGCACCAGTTTCCCGAGCTTTGTCGAGGTGATGCAGTCGCTGGGAGCCAATGTTCGATGAGCATCAACTGCTTCGGTCATTTGTTCCGGCTGACGACCTGGGGGGAAAGCCATGGACCGGCGATCGGATGCGTGGTCGATGGCTGTCCGCCCGGGCTCGAGTTGAGCGACGGCTGGGTGCAGCAGTTCCTCGATCTCCGTCGCCCCGGCACGTCGAAGAATGTTTCGCCGCGGCAGGAACCGGACCAGGTCCGGATCCTATCCGGCATCTATGAGGGCCGAACGACTGGTACGCCGATCGCCATGATGATCGACAATGTCGATGCGCGAAGTGCCGACTATCCGAAGGACAAGCCCCACCGGCCCGGTCATGCCGATTTTACCTACGACTCCAAATATGGCTTCCGCGATCCGCGCGGCGGTGGGCGGGCCTCGGCGCGGGAGACTGCGATGCGGGTCGCCGGTGGCGCCGTGGCGCGGCTCGTCATCCCGGAAGTCAATATCGCCGCGGCGGTCGTGGAGATCGGTGGCGAGGCCGACGAAAGCCGCTGGGAAGCAATGCTCGACGAAGCGCGGGCAGCCGGCGACAGCCTGGGCGCCGTGGTCGAATGTGTCGCGACTGGCGTCCCCGCCGGTTGGGGCGCGCCCGTCTACGCCAAGCTGGATGCGGAGCTTGCCGCCGCCTGCATGGGGATCAATGCGGTCAAGGGCGTGGAGATCGGCGAGGGCTTTGCCGCCGGGCGCTCTCGCGGCAGCGAAAGCATGGAGGCGAAGCAAGCCAGCGGGATCGACGGCGGCATTTCGACCGGCAAGGCGATCGTGATCCGCGTCGCGTTCAAGCCAACGTCGAGTATCGGGATGGGCGGCCGACACGATCCATGCGTCGGTATCCGCGGCGCTCCGGTGGTCGAGGCGATGGTCGCGCTAGTGCTGGCCGACCATAAGCTGCTGCACCGCGGGCAATGCGGCTGATTAGTGGCACTTGAACCGGTCGAACGGCTCCAGGCAGTCCTTGCATCGCCACTGAGCCTTGCACGGCGTTGACCCGAACCGGCTGACCTCTTCCGTGTTGATCGAACCGCACTGCGGACAAGTCGCGGCCTTGGCCAATTCGGGCGGCGCAATGCCATAGGCTCGAAGCTTTTCCTTGCCCGCTTCGCTGATCCAATCGGTCGACCAAGGCGGGGTCAGAACCGTTTCGATCGCCACATTCCGGTAGCCATTGGAGTCCAGCGCCTCGCGGATCGTGCGTTCGATGACATCGGTTGCCGGGCAGCCAGAATAGGTCGGAGTGATGGTCACCCGGTCCGGCTGGACATCACGGACGATGCCGAGATCCATCACCGAAACGACCGGAATTTCCGGATCCATCACCGTCTCCAAGACGGCTCGGAGGGCTTCCTCAGTCACACGCGCTCCAGTGCCAGCGCTATTCCCTGGCCGACCCCGATGCACATGGTGGCGAGGCCATAGCGTCCGCCGCTTCGCTGCAGCTCCTCGGTTGCGGTCATCGCCAGCCGGGCACCGGACATGCCAAGCGGGTGGCCAAGGGCAATCGCGCCGCCGTTCGGGTTCACATGGGCGGCATCATCGGCCAGGCCGAGCTGGCGCATCACCGCGAGCCCTTGGGCTGCGAATGCTTCGTTCAATTCGATCACATCCAGGTCCGCGATTTGCAGGCTCAGCCGGTCGAGCAGCTTTTCGGTTGCCGGCGCCGGGCCAATGCCCATGATCCGCGGTGGAACGCCCGCCACTGCGCCACCCAACACCTTGGCCCGCGGCGTCAGGCCATATTTTTCGACGGCTGCCTTCGAAGCGACGATCAAGGCCGCTGCACCGTCGTTGACTCCGCTGGCGTTGCCGGCGGTGATCGATCCATCCTCGCGCACGATGGGCTTCAACCGACCGAGCGCCTCCACGCTGGTTTCACGCGGATGCTCGTCGCGCTCGACGACGATCGGGTCGCCCTTGCGCTGCGGGATGGTGACCGGAACGATCTCGGCGGCAAGGCGACCATTGGCCTGAGCGGCCGCGGCCCGGCTCTGGCTTTCAGCCGCAAACCTGTCCTGGTCTTCACGGCTGACCTGGAATTCCTCGGCCACATTCTCGGCCGTCTCGGGCATGGAATCGATGCCGAATTCGGCTTTCAGCTTCTTGTTGACGAACCTCCAGCCGATCGTGGTGTCATGGACTGCATTGGCCCGGCTAAAGGGGCCCTCGGCCTTGGGCATGACGAACGGCGCGCGGGTCATGCTTTCGACCCCGCCGGCAACGATCAGATCCGCTTCCCCGGCCTTGATCGCCCGCGCTGCCATAGCAACCGCATCGAGCCCCGATCCGCATAGCCGGTTGACGGTGGTGCCCGGCGCGCTGGTTCCAAGCCCGGCCAGCAAGGCAGCCATGCGCGCGACGTTGCGATTGTCCTCACCGGCCTGGTTGGCGCAGCCGAGGATGATGTCATCGAGAGCCGACCAGTCGACGCCATGGTTGCGTTCCTTCAGCGCCCTCAGCGGAATGGCGGCGAGATCGTCGGGACGGACCTCTTTCAAGGCACCGGCATAACGGCCGATAGGAGTCCGGACGGCGTCGCAGATAAATGCTTCGGTCAATCGCTCTCTCCGGTCTCAATATAGGGACCGCCGATCGATCTCGAAAATCCCTGGAATTCGGCTACGGGCCGACCCGCGTCTGTCCGCACACTGACATTGTAGACGCCGGACCTCACGACAAGGGCCTGTTCCTGCGCTTCGGCGACCAGCACTTCGCCTTCCTCGGCCCCGTCGAGGAACACCATGGTGGCCTGCGCAGCGACGGTTCGCACATTGCGGCTGTTGCAGGCATAGGCGAAGGCGGTGTCAGCCAGCGCATAGATCATGCCGCCATGAGCCCTGCCATGACCGTTCAGCATGTCGGGAGTGAGCTTCATCCGGATGCGCGAATAGCCCTCGCGCGCTTCCTCGATCTGGATTCCCCAGGCCTTGCCGGTGCCTTCATTGGCCAGCATTGCAAAGGCCACGCGCCGGGCCAGCGCGTCGGCGTCAGTCTCAGTCATTCAGCCTCAATAACGCCGCGACGAATCTGGTCGAGTTCGATGCTTTCGAACAGCGCCTTGAAATTGCCTTCGCCAAAACCCTCGTTGCCCTTGCGCTGGATGATTTCGAAGAAAATCGGGCCGATCACATTCTGGGTGAAGATCTGCAGCAGCAGGCCCTGGCCCTCGGTAGGCGCGCCGTCGACCAGGATACGGCGCTTTTCCAGTTCCGCGGTCGGCTCGCCATGGCCCTTCACCCGATCGTCGACCAGCTCATAATAGGTGTCCGGCGTATCCTGGAAGGGAATGCCGCGGTCGCGGAGGATGTCGACGGTCTTGTAGATGTCCGAGCTGCCCAAAGCGATGTGCTGGATGCCCTCGCCCTTATATTCGCGCAGGAATTCCTCGATCTGGCTCTTGTCGTCCTGGCTTTCGTTGAGCGGGATCCGGATCTTGCCGCACGGAGACGTCATCGCCTTTGAGAAGAGACCCGTCACCTTGCCTTCGATGTCGAAGTAGCGGATCTCCTTGAAGTTGAAGAGCCGCTCGTAAAACTCCGCCCAGAAATTCATCCGGCCGCGATGCACATTGTGAGTCAGGTGATCGAGATAGGTCAGCCGGCTGTCATGCTCGGCGATCCTCTGCTCCCAACCGTCCTCGAATATGAAATCGACGTCGTAGATCGAGCCTTTGTCGCCATAGCGATCGATCAGATAGAGGCGCGAACCGCCGATCCCCTCGATCGCCGGCAGGCAAAGCTCCATCGGCCCGACATCGCACTCGACCGGGTCGGCGCCGAGATCGATGGCGCGATTCAGCGCGTGGTAGGCATCCTTGACCCGGAAGGCCATGGCGCAGGCGCTCGGACCGTGGCTGGCCGCAAAGCGTTGGGCGAAGCTGTCCGGCTCGGCATTGATGATGAAATTGATGTCGCCCTGGCGGTGAAGCGTGACGTTCTTCCGCCGATGCCTGGCGACAACCGGAAATCCCATCTTGGTGAAGAGGTCGCGCAGCAATTGCGGATCGGGCGCGGCATATTCGACGAACTCGAAACCGTCGGTGCCCATCGGATTCTCGAGGCCCAATGGGCCGAGCTCGGGGGCGGGGGCTACGGTAGCCATTTCAGAGTCTCCTTGTACTTCGGGCCCATCTGCGCTTGAGGGCGCAGCATTGCAAGGTAGGTTAAGGCATCATGGACATTCCCGACGGCTGGACGCTTGGCGAGGACGGAAAGGCGCTGGAGAAAAGCTTTCGCTTCAAGGATTTCTCCGAGGCGTTCGGCTTCCTGACCCGCGTCGCGATGCACTCTGAGAAGGTGAATCATCATCCCGAGTTCACCAGCGTCTGGAACCGCGTCGATTTCCGCCTGACGACCCATGACAGCGGCGGTGTGACGGAGCGGGACATGAATCTGGCCCGCGCAATAAATGAGTTAGCGCTGAGCTGACGCTGGGTACCGGCCAATTGGTCCGCACCAGACCAATTTCATTAGGAACATGGAAGCGCCCACTCCGGATTCGCCCCATTCATGCTCGCTCAGGGCGTTTGATGAGGAGATGGAAATGTCGATTTTCTTTTACCTGCTGGCGCTTGCAGCCCCGGCCGACAATTGCGCCGGGACCGATGGCTGGGAAATCCAAAGCTGCCAGCCCGGCGAAAATGCGTGGAGCTGGTAATCCTGCGTCACGAGTGAGTGGGAGGCAGGGCTCGACGACGGCCCTGCCTCTTGACCTGGCGGTGAGCGGCTGGTCCATCTTCCGTTCAGAAGCGTTATGACATAAGGACTGCCTGATGACCGCGATTTTCGCCTCGACCCTTGCTTCGCCGACCATGCCGTCGGCCGCGGTCCGTTATTATCTAAATGCGGTGGAGACCGGCTGAGGCTCGCACGCGCCCGGCACCGGACCACCGCCCCGCCAAGCCTCGCTTCGGCGGGGTTTTTTATTGCCCGAAGAATCCAGGAGTTTTCGATGTTCCAGCCCAGTTTCGAACAGATCGCCGATCGACAGCCGGCTGGATGGCGCGATTATTTGGTGCCCCAGGAATGGGAGCATTTTACCGCCGAAGAACATGGCGTCTGGGACACTCTGTTCGCCCGCCAGCTTCCCTATCTCGGGTCGCGCATTGTCACGCCGTTCCTCGAGGGAATTCCGAAGCTGGGTCTCGATGAGCCGGGGATTCCGGACCTCGATCGGCTGAATGGGCGGCTGGAGCCGCTGACAGGATGGCGATGCGTGTCGGTCCCCGGGCTGGTCCCGGACGACGCATTCTTCGCAATGCTGGCGGACAAGCGCTTCCCGATCGGCAATTTCATTCGCGGTGCGGACAGTCTCGATTACCTGGAAGAGCCCGATTGCTTCCACGACATATTCGGTCATGTGCCGCTGCTGGCGCATCGGCCTGTGGCGAGGCTCATGCAGAGGTTGGGCACATTAGGGATGGAGGCCATCGCGCTCGGTCTCGGAGACATTATTTCGAGGCTGTACTGGCACACGGTCGAGTTCGGCCTGGCTCGGGAAGGCGGGGAAGTGAAGATCCTTGGCGCCGGCCTCGCTTCCAGCTTCGGCGAAGCCCATTTCGCAATCGAGGCGGACGTACTGCGCCCGCGCTTCACCCTGAAAGATGCCGCGAGGACCTCCTATCGGAGCGATGCATTCCAGCCGCTATACTTCGTCTCGGATTCGCTCGAACAGGCCGCGGCCGAACTGGAAGCGTTGGACGTCGATGAATTGGGGCGCCTCCCGGGGTGACAGCGAAGGGCGGCGCCCGCTATGGCGAGGGCGAATGACCGACGCCCCCGTTTCGCGCGAGTATCGCACCGGTTCGGACCCGAGGACGCTGCGCGATGCCCTCGGCTGCTTCGCGACCGGCGTCACCATCGTTACCTGCCTGGACCGAAAGGGGCGGCCCGTGGGCCTCACCGCCAACAGCTTCACGGCTCTCAGCCTTGATCCGCCGCTGCTCCTGGTTTGCGTTTCAAAAGCGGCAGCGAGCGCCGATCCGTTGAGCGAAGCTGAGAATTTCGCGGTCAACGTCTTGCAGACCGAGCAGCAGCCGGCATCGATAACCTTCTCGACCCGGGTCGAGGACCGGTTCGGCTGCACGCCGTGGAGCATGGGCGAACATGGGGTGCCGGTTCTCATGGACTCGCTGTCCGTGTTCGAATGCGCGCGCCACGCGATCCATGAGGGCGGCGACCATTTCATCCTGGTCGGCGAGGTGAAGAAGGCGACGTTCGAGCCGCGGCTGGACCCACTACTATATTTTCGCGGCAGCTATCGTCGGCTGCATTTCGATTGAAATCACATAGAGTTAATTTCAGTTTTCCACAGTTGGCGTGACTCTCGCTCCAATTCGGGGCAGCTTCCGCCCGATGGCCGACCGGGGGAAAATTGAGTCGCCCAAAGGTGACGCCAAGCTCGGCAAGTCCGGCTCCAGGGCTTCCGATCTCCGAGCGGTCGCAGCCGGACTCTCCAGCCTGCCGGGTCCGGTGGATTTCGCCGGCGTATTGGCCATCGCCGATTCGCTTCCGGTGATGATCGCCTACCTCGACCGGGAGCAACGCTACCTCTTCCTCAACCGAACTCTGGCTGAGTGGCTCGAGCAACCGCGCCGGACTGTCCTTGGTCGGACGATGAGGGAGGTGGTTGGAGACAACGCCTATGAGTTCCGGCGGCCGATGGTCGAGGCAGCGCTAAATGGCGAGGAACAATGGTTCATTGCCGATTTCGATCATCCGACGCGCGGCAAGCTGACCGTCCAGGCCCATTATGTCCCTCACCGCGATCCCAAGGGCAAGGTGGTCGGCCTGATCCTCGTCATCCAGGATGTCACGGAACAGCGGGCAAACGAGCTTGCGTTGCGGGAAAGCGAAGCCCGCTTCCGGCGAATTGCCGATTCAGCCCCCGTGATGATGTGGGTGACCCGGCTCGATCGAACGCGCGATTTCGTGAACGAGGCCTATTGCGAATTTGCGGGCCTGAAGCCGGAAGAGATCAACACCCACAATTGGCGGGAATGGATACACCCGGACGACTGGGATCGGATCGTTGAGGAAAGCATCGCTGGCGAGGCGACTCTCAAGCCATTCACCCTAGAGGCGCGCTTCCGCCGCGCCGATGGGGAATATCGCTGGCTAAGGAGTGTATCGCAGCCGCGGTTCGGCCCTGATGGCCAGCTGATCGGCTTTATCGGCGTCGCGACCGACATCACCGTCGCCAAGGAAGGCGAGATGGAGCTGATGCGGGAGGTCGACGAGCGCTCCAGGCAGTTGATCGAGACGCAGGACCAGCTTCGCCAGAGCCAGAAGATGGAGGCCCTCGGTCAGTTGACGGGCGGGATTGCCCACGACTTCAACAATCTTCTGACGGTGGTCGTCGGCGGCCTCGACCTCATCACCAAGCAGGTCCAGGAAGAGCGGCTGCTGCGCTTCGCAACCAATGCACTGGCAGCCGCCGAGCGCGGTGCCCGGCTGACTTCCCAGCTGCTCGCGTTCAGCCGGGTCCAGCGACTGGAAGTACGGCCAACCTATGTTGCCCCGCTGATCGAAGAGATGCGTCCCCTGCTGAGGAATGTGCTCGGCCCGGGCATCGAAAAGAAATTCGATCTCGATCCCCATTTGACGCCGGTGCTCGCCGATCCGACCCAGCTTGAGGTGGCGGTGCTCAACCTGGCGATCAACGCTCGCGACGCCATGCCTGATGGCGGCACCCTCACCGTCACCAGCCGCAGGCGCCGCATCACCAACGATCCCGACCTTGCGCCTGGCACCTACGTCGAGCTGGCCATTTCGGACACCGGCAGCGGGATGGAGCAGGATGTGGTTGCCCGAGCGTTCGAGCCGTTTTTCACGACCAAGGAGGTCGGCAAGGGCACCGGGCTCGGGCTTTCGATGGTCTACGGCATGGCGCGCCAATCAGGCGGGGCCGCGCGGGTCGAGAGCGAACCGGGTAGGGGCACGACGGTGAAGCTGTTTTTCCGGCGCGCCGACCGCGACGGCGAGGTTCCGGCGAGCGGCGGCAGGACGGGCGACGAGGTGCGGCGGAGCAGGGGCGCCGCCACCGTACTGGTGATCGATGACGATCCCGACGTCCGGCAGTTCATTGCCGCCGGGCTGGAAGAATATGGGCATGACGTGGTCGAAGCAGCGGATGGTGGTGAGGGGATCGAAAAGTTTGCCGCCACCAACCCCGACCTGGTAATTGTCGACTATATCATGCCGGGCCTGTCAGGCGCGGAGGTTGCAGGACACATTCTGGCGACAAGGCCGGGCCAACCGATCCTGTTCGTCTCCGGCTATAATGAGACGGATGAAATCCGGCGCGTCGCGCCAGACGCCCAGATACTGGCCAAGCCATTCCGAGCCGCAACGCTGGAGGATTCAGTTCGCTCTGCCTTGGCCAAGTCACGTTGACCGGTTAGGGGCAAGTCGCCATGGCGCGCGAAGTCGAAATAAAGCTCGACATCGATCCAGCCGATGCTTCGCAACTGGCGGAGCTCGCTCTCTTTGGGGTCGAGGCAGATCATCGGCGACAGATTTCGGTCTATTTCGACACGCCCAAGTCGAAGTTGCGCCGCAATGGCTGGGTGCTGCGCGTCCGCCAGGCGAATGGCCGGTTCGTCCAAACCATCAAGCGATCGGGCGGTTCGCCAATTCCGTTCGACCGCGACGAATGGGAAGCCGAGGTTGGCGGCCTGAGGCCGGAAGCGAAAGCGATCGGAAAAACGCCACTGGGTGACGTCGTGAAACCTCGGCAGTTTCGCCAGCTCGAGGCGGTCTGCCGCTGCGACGTCGATCGCTCGACGCGGACCATCAGCAACGGCACCAGCTCGTTCGAACTGACCTATGACGAGGGGCTGGTGGAGGCGCGCGATGCCTGCGAGCCGATCAATGAGGTCGAGCTTGAGCTGAAAAATGGCGATCTTTCCGCACTGCTCGCCTCCGCGCGGAAAATCGTGCGGCAGGCGCCAGTCAAAATCGGAGTTCTGGCGAAGTCGGAACGCGGGTTTGCGCTTGCCGACGAAAGGCGGAATGTGCCTGCGAAGGCGATGCCGGTCGTGCTCGGCGCGAGAATGAATGTAGCGGAAGGGTTTGCGACCGTTGCTGCAAGCTGCCTGAAGCATTTTCGATTGAACGAGCCGCTATTCATTGCAGAGCGAGATCCCGAGGCTTTGCACCAGATGCGAGTTGCCATACGACGCCTTCGTTCAGCCTTGTGGTTGTTCCGCCCCGCCGTCCGCGACACCAAGCTTTTGGATTTCGAGGATCAGCTGCGCCGCTTCACGCGGGAACTTGGGGCGGCACGCAATATCGATGTGATTCTTGCAATGCTGTCACTCAACGACCCGGCTCGCAGCCAGCTGGAGGGCGACCGCAGGCGTCTTTACACGAAGATCATCCGGAAGCTCGATTCCCGAAGCTTTCGATTGTTGATCTTCGATCTGTTCGCTTGGGTACAGGCCGGGAATTGGCGTTCCGGCAAGAAGGCCAGCGGCCCATTGATGCCCTTTGCCATCAGGCGGCTCGACCGCCTTTGGACGAAGATCAATCACAGGGCGGCGCGTGTCGGCCGTCTGTCCGACGCGGAGCGGCACAAGCTTCGGATCGAGACGAAAAAGATGCGCTACGCGGTCGAGTTCCTTGCCGAGCCGTTTCGGAATTTGGAGGAAGACAGGGCCGGATTCGTCAAGGCCGCGGAGGGCGTCCAGGATCGGCTAGGCGAGCTCAACGATCTCGCGAACCGGCAGAAGCTGCTGTTCGGCTGGAGCCAGCCGTCGCCCCGCCGGGCAAGAAACCGCCACATGCGTGCCGCCAAGCGGCATTTCGGCAAGCTTCGGCAATTCGGACGTTTCTGGGACCGATACGAGGGTTAGCCGGCCAGGCGCTTGGCGCCGAGGCCAAGAACCATCTGGTTGGCGCGTTCGTAACTCAGCGGGCGGCCGAACAAATAGCCCTGGATCGTGTCGCAGCCGAGTTCGCGCATCCGCTCGAAATCTTCCGCCGTTTCGACCCCTTCGGCTGTGACCGACATGCGGAAGGATTTGGCCAGCTGGACGATCGACTGGATGATGGCGACATTTTCCTGCCGCGATCCTGCCTCGCGGACGAAGCTGCCATCGATCTTCAACTTATGGAACACGGCCTTGTTCAAATAGCCGATCGACGAATAGCCGGTGCCAAAGTCGTCGAGCGCAATTCCGACGCCAAGCGCCCGGAGGCGCTTCAGAACGTCGAGCGTCGCTCCTTCTCCCCCCAGGAACACGCCTTCGGTGACTTCCAGCTCAAGCCGGTTGGCCGGCAGCTTGTAGCGGCCGAGAGCCTGGCTGACGACGTTGGGCAGGGAGGGAAGGACGATCTGCTTCGGACTGACGTTGAGTGCGATCGTGATCGGCTCCGGCCAGGTGGCGGCGGCCCGGATCGCTTCCTCGATGACCCACTCGCCGATCACCGGCATCAGGCCGCTCTCTTCGGCCACCGGAATGAAAACGTTCGGCGGGACGAAGCCGCGCTGCGGATGATTCCAGCGAATGAGTGCTTCGAACCCGACGAGCTTCTGCGTCTTGGCGCTGACCAGCGGCTGGAACACCAGGTGGAACTGCTTGGCCGCAATTGCCCCCCTTAGGTCGGTTTCCAGGCGGACCCGGTCATCCTGCTCGGTCTGCAATTCCGACGAGAAATATTTCGCGACGCCGCGGCCCGCGCCCTTGGCCTCGTAAAGCGCAAGGTCGGCCTTGAGGATGAGGTCGTCGACCGTGGCGCCGTCGATCGGGCCGAACGCGCAGCCGATCGACACGCCGATCCGAATTTCGGTCTGGTCGATCATGTAGGGCTCTTTGATCGCGTTGATGATGCCTTCTGCGAGCTGCTCGACCTTCGCACGCGACTGGGCGTCGGCAATGACAATCGCAAATTCGTCGCCACCCATGCGGCCGACGTGGCCGTCAGGTCCGACCTGGTCGCATAACCGCTTGGCCACGGCCTGGAGCACTGCATCGCCCTTCGGATGTCCAAAGGTGTCATTGACCGGTTTGAAGCCGTCGAGGTCGAGGAACATGATCGCGCAGGGCACATTGCCGGCCGTGGCGTGGCGAAGCGCTTCGCCCAGCAGCTGGCGCACTCGGCCGCGATTAGGAAGTCCCGACAATACGTCCATGTTGGCGAGGTGGGTCAGCCGCTCCTGGGTCTGGCGAATCTCGGTGATATCGCTGCCGACGCCGCGGAAACCCTCGAACCGTCCGGCCGTATCGATGATCGGGTCGCCCGCAATCGAAATCCAGCGTGCTCCCCGGGCCGTTTGAAGCTCCATTTCCAGGTTGGAGAAGGGCTGCTTGTCCAGCAGGACCCGGCCGAGCTCGGCATGACCGCCAAGCAGCGACGGCAGCGAGTGACCCAGCAATGCGCTGGCCGGCCGGCCGAGGAGCGCAGTCATTCGGCTGGAAATATAGCTGACGCGATTCTCTCCATCGACTTGCCACAGCCAGCCGACGCCCCGCTGCTCATACTCTTGAAGGAGCAGGCTCGCGCTTTCCGACTGCGACCCATAGTCTGCATTGGCCTTGAGCTGACCAAAGGCCCAACGGGCGACGGTGAGGACGCCCACGACAGCGACGCCCAGCGTGAAGATGATCGCCAAGATCGTGTCGAACGGAACCGAATTTCCTGCGACCACCAGCGAATAGCATAGCGCGGCAGTGAAAATCGCCATCCAGGCCGTCACGCAGGCCGGTACCACGACGAGTCCGAGCGCTGCGATACCGAGCCCCGCAATCAGAGTCGCCGCAACCGCCTGGCTTTCCGCCCCGATCGAGGTGAAGCTAATGACCGGAAGCGACAGCCAGGCCAGGGCTCGCAGCGAAATATCGCCGACCATCTGCCATTTCGGCACCTTGCGGCCGGAACGGCCAACATGAGTCACCGCCTGGGTACGGGCCAGCTGCATTGCGCCCAGATTGGTGACGATAATCGCCATCGCCCAGCCGCCGAGATAGGAGGCGGGGACATGGCCGTAGAGGATCATGGCCATGAAGACGGCTGCCACGCTGTTCACTGCGGCAAAAAAAGGCGCAAACTGGCCTCGCGCAATCAGCTGCGCATCGCGCAGCGGGCTGCTGCCTTCGTCCGCAACCTGTGACGCAACACCCAGCGATTCGCCGTCGGGCAGGCGCGCTGAAATCATACGCTTATAACGGTCAGGAGCCTCGTACATCCGGTCTTCCGCTTGACTTGGGTGCCAAGTGGATAGTCCGAATTGGGTTACTTCGTGGTTAAAGGTTTGCCGATTGCCCTGAGGGAATCAGCCCCAATTTGTCGAGGTCGCTGGCCGTCACCGAATGGTAGGAAGGCCTGGCTTTCGCATAGATTCGGGCAGCGATCGGGCGTCCCCATTCGCTATCCTTCGCCAGGTCGGTGATCAGCGGTCTTACGAACTTGCGCCGACCCTGGACCGTCAGGAAGCGCTCCAACGCCGGGACCGCCGGCTGGTAACGGTTCGCAACCGAGAGATCGAGCCAGGCAAACAGCACTTCGTTGTTGCCCGCCTCATTGAGGCGGAGCTTGCCGTTCAGCTCGTCCAGGCGAGCTGCCGGAAGCTTGCGCGGAAGGCTGTTGATAAAGCGGATTTTTTCGGCCGTCGTCCACTTGTCGAACGTGGTTGGCGCCGGTCCACCCGCGGCAAATGCGGCAACCGCCTTGTCGACGTCGGCAAAGGCAGCCGGATCGGGCCGCGCGACATTGGCCGGCAATCCGGGCTGATAGACCCATTTGTCGAGCAGCAGCTTATCCTCCAGCCCCTTATCGCCTTTCACAAGATTTTCTCGGAAATCGGCCAGGAACTTGGCCGATGTCATCGGCTGGAATGCGTAGCGGTCGAAATAGGAGCGGAGCCAGGCGTCGAAGCGCTCGCGACCGACCAGCTTTTCCATCGTCCGAAGGAAAATCGAACCCTTGTCATAGACGATCCCGCTCGATCCCCCGTCGGGATTGGCTTCGGCTGCAGCCAGGTGGAGCCTCGTTTTGGGGGCGGTTGCTCCCTCTTCCTCCAGCGCCTTGTTCATTTCGTCGAAGCTCAGCGCTGCCTCCTGGGCAGCCCGATGCGGACCGTAGATCGCCTCCATGATCCTGTTTTCGAAGTAGGAGGTGAACCCTTCGTTGAGCCAGCTGTCCGCCCAGGTCGCATTCGTCACCAGATTGCCCGACCAGCTGTGCGCAAGTTCATGCGCAACAAGACTG
>DASTVY010000099.1:0-3142 GCA_035758865.1 Sphingomicrobium sp.
TGTCGAAGACGATTGGGAAAGCCCGACCCTGGGCGCCTGGGGACTTGGCTGGGAAGTGTGGTGCGATGGAATGGAAGTGACCCAGTTCACCTATTTCCAGCAGGTTGGCGGCTTCGACTGCAAGCCGGTTTCCGGAGAGCTAACCTACGGCCTGGAGCGGCTGGCGATGTATATCCAGGGCAAGGACAATGTGTTCGACCTCGCCTTCAATAGCGACGGCGTGACCTACGGCGACGTCTTCTTCGAGAACGAGCGCGAAATGTCGAAATGGCATTTCGAGGTCGCGGACACGGACACGCTGTTCGACCAGTTCCGCAAGGCCGCTGCGGAGTGCGAGCGGTGCCTGGAAGCAAAGCTGCCCATACCGGCCTATGAGCAGGCGATCCGCGCCAGCCACACGTTCAACACGCTGCAGGCGCGGGGGGTCATCTCGGTGGCAGAGCGGCAGGCCTATATCGGCCGGGTCCGCGACCTTGCAAAAGGAGCCTGCGCAGCCTGGATGGCGCATATGGGGCATGAAGCATGAGCTCGGATTTCCTGCTCGAGCTTCTGTCGGAGGAAATTCCTGCGCGAATGCAGGCGAGGGCCCGCAACGACCTCACGCGTCTCTTCGCCGAAAAGCTTTCGGAGGCGGGGCTAAGTCACGAGGGAATCAGCAGTTTTTCTACGCCGCGGAGGCTTGCGCTAATCGCCCGCGGCCTTCCGGAATCGACCGAGGCGATCAGCGAAGAAGTGAAGGGTCCGCGCACATCGGCGCCCCAGCAGGCCCTTGAGGGCTTCCTTCGCAAGACGGGGCTGACGCAGGACCAGCTGGAAGACCGCGACGGCACCTGGTTCGCCCGGGTCGAGAAACAGGGCAGGGCCACTAGCGAAGTACTTGCCGAGGCGGTTGCGGCGATCGTCCGCGACTTCCCCTGGCCAAAGTCGATGCGCTGGGGCGAAGCGTCCAAATCCAACAGCTCGCTCCGCTGGGTGCGGCCGCTGCATTCGATCGTCGCGCTATTTGGCGAGGAGATCGTCCCTGTAGGAATTGAGGGCGTCGAGTGCGGCGCCACCACTTTGGGTCATCGCTTCCATCATCCCGGGCCGATCACGATCGGTGGGGCCCATGACTATGTCGAGAAGCTGCGTGCCTGCCATGTGATCGTCGACCAGGAAGAACGCGAGGCGGCCATCCGCAAGGGCGCGATCGAGGCTGCGGAAGATGCCGGCTATCTCCTGGTCGAGGACGAGGGACTGGTGGTCGAGAATGCCGGCCTCACCAGCCTGCCAGTCCCGCTGCTTGGATCGTTCGACCCGGAATTCCTCGATGTTCCCGAGGAGGTGATCCAACTCACCGCGCGCATCAACCAAAAATATTTCGTGATGCGCGACGCGGCCGGCAAGCTGGCGCCGCACTTCGTCTGCGTCGCCAATACCGACGCAAGTGATGGCGGTGAGGCGATCATCGCCGGCAATGAGCGCGTCCTTGCCGCGCGGCTCGCCGACGCCCGCTTCTTCTGGGAACATGACGTCAAGATCCTGCTCGAACAGCAGGCGGCGAAGCTGTCCGGAATCGTGTTCCACGAAAAGCTGGGCACCGTGGCCGACAAGGTCGAGCGCGTGGCGAAGCTCGCTCGCTGGCTGGTCGTGGAAGGGATTGTGGGTACCTCCGACGGGCGCGTGGAAGAATACTCCCAGCCAAGGGAGGCGCCGCCAAAGGTCGGAAAGCCGGTAGAGCTTCCCGGGGTCGCGCGGGATATGTTGGCGGATTTGGTCGAGCGCGCAGCGCGATTGGCCAAAGCCGACCTCGTCACCGGAATGGTCGGCGAGTTTCCTGAATTGCAGGGTGTGATCGGTGGATATCTCGCCCGTGCCCAGGGCGAGCGGCCGGAAGTCGCAGACGCCATCCGCGACCATTACAAGCCGGTTGGTCAGGGCGATGAGGTGCCGACCGCGCCAGTGACGGTTGCAGTTAGTCTGGCGGACAAGATCGACACCATTTGCGCCTTCTTTGGGGTTGAGCTCAAGCCGACGGGATCGAAAGATCCTTTTGCGCTTCGGCGGGCTGCCATCGCTTCGATCGAATTGATCATTCAGTGCGGGTTGCGACTCAATCTGGAGCAGATTGTTCGAGGAGCGCTAGCCAATCGTGCCGGTCAATCGATGGAAGACATTGGCGCACATCGGCTTGATCGGACGGCGCCTGAAGTCCTCGAATTCTTCGCCGACCGCCTCAAGGTGCAACAACGCGATGCCGGCGTTCGTTACGACCTTATCGACGCGGTGTTCGCACTTGGCGGCGAAGACGATCTAGTGAGGCTCTTGGCGCGCGTGGACGCACTGCAGAAGTTCGTGGAGACATCCGAAGGCGCCGACCTGCTGGCGGCCTACAAGCGCGCGGCCAACATCCTGAAAAAGGAGAAGTGGGAAGGATCGGGCGCGCAAGGAATTCCCCAGACCGGGGATGAAGATCCGCATGTGCTGGTCGACGAGTCGGTGATGTCGGAAGCTGTGACGGGACTGATAACGGCCTCTACCTTGCCGGCTGACGCACCGGCCGAAGAGCGTGCACTGGTCGAAGCGCTCGACTATGCAGAGCCCAAGGCGATTCTGGCCATTACGGACGAGGATTTCACCTCCGCCATGGCGGCGCTGTCGACCCTGCGCGGACCGATCGACTCCTTTTTCGACAAGGTTACCGTGAATGACCCGGCACCGGCGGTTCGCGCTCGCCGGCTAAACCTGCTGGCGCGCTTCCGCGATTCAGTGGACGCGGTCGCGGACTTCTCGAAGATCGAGGGGTGATGCGCTGAGCTCCGTCCGGGGGACGGAGCGAGCACATCAGTTAGACGTCGCGTTCGTCGACGACCCCGTCATTGTTGCGATCCTTGATCGCTGCAGCGCGTAGCGAATCCCGTTCCCGCCATTCCCGCTCGCGATCCGCGTGGATCCGCTCCAGTTCAGCACGACGATCGGACTCGGTCCGATAGCGCTGTTTCCACTTTCGGCCGGGACCCGAAAAGATGAAGCCGCCGACCAGCAGGCCGAGCACGAAAACCAGCAGGACGATGATCCATTGGTCGGTGGTAAAGTTCAGCATGGGCTTCTACCCCTGTCTATTGTCAGGGGTTAAGCGATTGGGGCCGAAACGAGTTCCGCC
>DASTVY010000116.1:0-3097 GCA_035758865.1 Sphingomicrobium sp.
AGCTAGGAACGCAATGATGGGCATCGAACCGAACACGAACCAGAAAGAAAATAGTCCTCAGCAGGACGAGCCTGCACTCAACGATGCTGGTCACGGTGATGAGGGCAGCAGTGACCCCGGCGGCGGTTTTGCCGCTGGCGATGCTTTAGCTGTTGCTGCTGACGATGGAAATCAGGCTGCCGAGGTTACTACCTTGAGCACGGAAGCCGATAGCGTTCCTTTCGGAGACGGGAACGTGATCGGCACAGGGAGCGCCGGAACGGCCGATCTACTGGGAGATGATCTTCTCGGTGCTTTGACCACTATGCCGGCGGTCGCCCTGTCCGACATCGACCACACCCTCGATCAGCTCACCACCTCGACTGATCTATTCGACGTGCCAGCTTTGGATTTCAACGATGATTTACCAACCTGAAACACTATATTTGCAGTGCTACTATTTAGCAAATTTTATGCAAGTTTTCATGATTATATAAAGTGGAACCTAAATGTTGGAAAAGCATTATTACGATAATAATATTGAATACGCATTGCTCGGTGCTGCAGTCGCAACTCCGGCAGGCAAGTCGCCTTCGCCTTGTCGTTAATGTGGAGGGCCCGTCCATGTCGCGCGAGATCAGGCCTGCGTCACTTGCGGAAAGACCGAGCGATATCGGTGCTATTGAAAGGCTCGGAAGCCAGGCCAGGGGAGCCGACAGGCAAAGAGGCCGTTGGAACTTTCTCACTTGGTCGTTTTTTCTTGCCGAGGTGGCGGCGGGTGCTCAGTTCTTCGGAACGGGCGCAAAGGCCGCGCAAGATGACGGCAGCGCGACGCCTTCCAAAGCGCATTCTGAGGCGACCGATGCGGCTTATGGTGGCGTGCCGGGCGATCTAAGGTCGGGGCCAACGGCTGCCGATGATGGATCGGCCGCGCCGCAGACAGAAACTCGTTCAGCGGAAGCCCGCTTGGAACTCCCTGGTCTCCAGCATGGTGAGGAAACCGGCGCAGACCTGAGCAATGGCGGGTTCACGGGCCCATCGTCATCGGGTTCGGGAAGATCAGGGACTGGTTCGAACGGAGCGTCGCAAGCCGATTCAGGGGGATCACCTGCAATCTCAGACTCCCCCCCTGGCTCAGACTCCCCTCCTGGCGAAGTATCGCCTCCCATCCCGGATAGCCCATCCGAAGTATTGCCTCCCATTTCCGGCGGCCCTCCATCATTCTCGGACAGTCCCCCCTCCGAAACATTTCCTCCCATTTTGGACAGCCCTCCCACCGGAATATTGCCTCCCATTTCGCTCGGCGAAACCGTCTCTGACTTACTCGACACCACGTTGGACACCGGTCTACATCTCGTCGAAACCGTTGGCGGGCTGCTGATTGACACGGTCGATGACACGCTTGGCCAGATAACCGGCCTCGTGGGAAATGCCGGCGAATTGACGGCCGTGGTGGGGGACTTGCTCGGCAGCAGCTTGAACGCGGCTTTCAGCGCAACGGATTTCCTAGTCCCTCAAGCTGTAGGAAGCGTGGTGTCGAGCGTGGGCACACTCGCGCCGACTGCTACAGATCTCGGCCTACTCGGGGACATTGGGCATCTTCCGGCCGACGGCACCGTATCTCAAGTGGTCCATGCCGCCTCGAGCCTCGTCGCGCCCGCGCTCAATATTGTTTCAGATGTGCCCGAGATCGCCCCGCTGGCGCATGACCAAAACGTCTCTTCAGGGGGTACGATCTCTTTTCCTGACCTGACCAGTGCCAACGTTCTTCAAGTTGATGACCTCTTTGCCGGCGGCCGGTACACCGACTACGGTCTCGCAGTGCAATCGGACGTCAACTCCAGCGCAACCGGGATTGCCGACACGCTTGGTGGCGACACCCACGACAGTACCGTCAATGCACCGAACGACGCCCCGACCGATAGTCACGAGTCCGCGTTATCGCCCGTCGTACAAGATGTCAGTGCCTCGTCCGTCGGCCTGCCGAGCATCATCGAAGAGCTAGGATTGCGGGACCTCTCAATCTGAGTGGCCGGAGAAGACCCGTGCATCAAGCCACGAAATCGGCTGGCAGCGATCGCGACGCGATCAGTGAATGGCGCATCGTCGCACGCCGCACCTTAGTCGCAGTCGCTGTGTTTTCGATTTTCGTAAACTTGCTGATGCTGACGTTGCCGATCTACCTGTTCCAGCTGTCGGATCGGGTTTTGACAAGTCGCAGCTTGGACACGTTGCTCATGCTGACGGTGCTGGCGCTCAGCTTCATCGGCGTGCTTTCCATGCTCGATATATTGCGCCGGCAAGTGCTCGGGCGCCTGGCGACGAGCTTCGAAACCATGCTCGGTGGGCCGATTCTGGCCAGTATAATCACGACTTCCAAGACGAGCGATAGTGCCAGCATACAAACGCTTCGCAGTCTGCATCAAGCAAAGAGCTTCATTTCCAGTCCGGTGATGTTGCTGCTGTTCGACGCGCCACTAGCGCCGATCTATTTCGCGGCTGTGTTTCTCATTCATCCCGATCTCGGCTTCATTGCTCTCGCGGCTGGCGTTGTGCTTATTGCTGTTGCAATCCTGAATCAGAAGGCGACGTCTGTCGCGTTGAAACAGGCAAGCTTGCATGCGTCGAAAGCGGACGCGCACGCCGAGGCGCTGGCGCGCAATTCGCAAGTCATCAATGCCATGGGAATGCTGAACGAAGGCATTCTGCATTGGGGTCAGGAGCATGCGCGTTCATTAGTCCACCAGAGCGGGGCGCTAGACCGGAACTTCTGGATCAGCGGCGTATCGAAATGCGCTCGCCTGGTCACCCAGGTCGTCATCCTTGGGTTTGGGGCATATTTGGCACTGCAGGGTAGTTTGACGGGTGGCATGATGATTGCGGCGTCGATCATTGCGGGGCGGGCGCTGCAACCGCTGGAAGGCATGATCGAGGGGTGGCGAAGCCTTGTGCAAACGCGGGCGGCCTATGCGCGGGTCTGCGCTAGCGTTGAAAGTTTGAAGCAAGAGCGGCCACATTTGCTCCTGCCGAAGCCCGAAGGTCGGCTGACGGTCGACCGGCTATTATATCTTCCGCCCGGATCCAAAGAGCCCGTGCTCAACGGGGTGAGCTTCGAATT
>DASTVY010000164.1:0-2375 GCA_035758865.1 Sphingomicrobium sp.
GGTATGGTCGGCGACGCTTGTCGAGAAACGGGCTTCTTTTTCATGACAGCCTCGGCTGCATCAACACCGCCTTGCCGGCGCCATGGGACAGCTGAGCCGCCAGGCACCTCTCGGCGCCGAGCCAACGTGTCTTTCTCTCCCGGTTCCCCGATCCGAGAGCGCTTTCCGGCGAGGCGGGAGCCCGTTCGCCGCAGAAAGCACGTCCAACGCAAGGACTATGGAGCGACTTATTCCAACGAATCCGAAACGGCGCCGGCGGGAGCTTTCTGATGTTGACCCGGCGCCAGTTTGCCGTTGGCTCCGCCACAATCATTGGGGCTGGCGTTCTGGGCAGCGGTCGAGCCGGAAAAGCGGACGCACTGGATTTCCATACGCCTCTGCCGATCCCGAAGCTCATCGATGCGGCGAAAGAAGGAAATTCCGTCAGGCTCAGGGCCGCGTCCAGCCGACATTCCTTCTTCAATGCAAAGCCGGCACCGACCTATGGGTACTCGGCATCCCTTCTCGGCCCCGTCATTCGGCTTCGCCGCGGCGATGAGGTCGAGATGGTTGTCGAAAACATGCTCGGTTGCGATACAACGGTGCACTGGCATGGGCTTGCAGTCCCAGGCGCTTTCGATGGCGGCCCGCATCAAGTCGTTCGATCGGGTGAGAGTTGGCGCACCGTTCTCAAGATCGACCAGCCAGCGTCGACCGCTTGGTATCACCCGCACGCGCACCACGACATCGCCCGGCAGGTTTACATGGGTCTCGCCGGGCTGATCATCGTCGACGATGGCTCGGATTCGCTTCATAACCTGCCGCGGACCTACGGCATTGATGACTTGCCTATCATTCTGCAGGACCGCTCCTTTGCTCCCGATGGGTCACTTGTCTATAGCCCGAGCCCTCTGAGCGTGACCTATGGAAGCCGGGGCGATACGATCATCGTCAACGGCGCGGTTGGCCCGGTTGCCAGAGTCCCGCGTGGCTTGGTGCGGCTGCGCATTCTCGACGGGGCGAACGCGCGGAATTTCTACCTGCGCTTCAGCGACCGCCGGACGTTTCACGTCATCGCGTCCGACTCGGGTATGCTCGGCAGGCCAGTCGCGGTCAGGGAGCTTAGACTCTCGCCCGGCGAGCGTTTCGAAATCCTCGTTGACTTCGCGGATCGCCGGGCGGTGACGCTGGAGACTGGCCCGGATGAAGAGCTGGGTGCGTTCGGCGCCATGGCCGAGCGCCGCATCGATGGCGAATATGAACCTGTGATGCGGTTCGAGCCGACCGGGACGCATCCTGCCGTTAAGGACTTGCCCGCACGCCTTGTCGAACCTGCCGCGGCCGATCCGGCGCGGGCGGTCAGACGGCGGCAGTTCATTCTCGATAGCGGCATGTGCATGCCCCCCGACCAGAGAGACGAAATCCATATGGGCGTGGATCGTGTCATGTGCATAAATGGAAAATCTCACGACCCGGCGCGGATCGACGAGAGCGTCGAGATCGGAACAACCGAAATATGGGAGGTGTTTTCGCTCGGCATGGCGCATCCCTTCCATATTCATGGCGCATCGTTTCGCATCCTTTCGATCAGCGACGCGCCGCCGCCCGCCCACCTCATGGGCTGGAAGGATGTCGTGCTTGTCGAAGAAAAGGCTGAACTTCTTGTCGCCTTCAATCGGCCGGCGACAGCGCAATGCCCCTTCATGTATCACTGCCACATCCTCGAGCACGAAGATGCTGGCATGATGGGACAATATGTCTGCATCTAGGTAAGACGCGCTGCAAATGCGCGGAACTTTCCGTCTCCCACGCCGGATGTCCAGTCCCGTCATGTCGATCGCATCTCTTCTGGGCACTCCGCTGGTTGCGCTCCCGCTGAGGAATCCAAATTTCGGCATCTATTCCGCGGGAAGCGCGGTGTCTCTGGTCGGAATGTGGATGCAGCGGATCGCCATCGGATGGCTGACCTGGGAAATGACGAAGTCGGGCTTATGGCTCGGAATCGTCGCCTTCGCCGATTTCTTCCCCGTGCTTCTCATTGGACCGATTGCAGGAGCCGCGGCTGACCGATGGGATCGGCTGCGTGTGGTGAAGACGAGCCAAACCATTTCGCTGGTGCAGGCCACCGCTCTGTTCGCGCTCACCGCCAGCGGTCATATCAACATCGGGCTTCTCGTCGCCCTGTCCGCCTTCCAGGGAGTCGTGGTCGCGTTCAACCAGCCCGCCCGGCTCGCCCTCGTACCGTCGCTCGTCGCGGAGCGGGACCTCGCGTCGGCGGTGGCGATCAATTCGATCGTGTTCAACCTGGCGCGCTTCATCGGTCCGATGTTTGCAGGCTTGGCGATCGTCTGGTCCGGCGTATCCGCGGCGTTCGCGGCCAATGCCTTGAGCTACGT
>DASTVY010000166.1:0-2155 GCA_035758865.1 Sphingomicrobium sp.
AGGCTGCGGCGGACGAAAGAAATCTTCGCTCGGGGGAGACCTATGTCGGCCACAACCAAGCCAGGAACTTCGCTTCTCCCGGCGGCATCAAGGAAGATGCGCCAAACCGCTATCGCACCCCGTCGGCGCTGCCGCTCAACCGATGGAGCCTGGCAGGGGTCTGGACGATCGGAGGCGAGTTCGCCACGCTAAACGAGCCATCCGGCAGCATGACCTACCGTTTTCACGCCCGCGATCTTCACCTCGTATTGGCTCCGCATGCTCGCGGCGAACCCATTCGCTTTCGCGTCAAGATCGATGGCGCGCCTCCCGGGGCTGACCACGGCTTTGACGTGGACGCCCAGGGTTGGGGGAGCGTGGCGGACGAGCGCCTCTATCAGCTGGTCCGGCAAACCGGGTCGGTCGCAGACCGGACCTTCGAGATCGAGTTCTTCGCTGCCGGTGTCCGCGCCTACGCGTTCACGTTCGGATAGAGCACCAGGCCCATTGCATCCAAGAAGGTCACCGCCAACTAACCGTAACAGGACGATCGAAGGAGATTCACCGATGGGCACGATCAAAATGTCCCAAGACATCAACCACGATCGCCGCCGCTTTCTTGGCACAGCCGCCATGACCGTTGCTGCCGCCCAGCTCGGCATGATCGGTTCTGCGGACGCGCAACCCAGCACGACAAGCCCGGCGGATGCGACTTCGGTTAAGCTCGGCACCATCAAGCCGGGGACGAACACGTCGTTCGGTTCGCTGAAGCAGATCGATGCCGGCGTGCTCAATGTTGGCTACGCCGAAGCCGGCCCCGCCGATGGCCCTGCGGTCATTCTTCTGCACGGCTGGCCCTACGACATTCACAGCTTTGTCGATGTCGCGCCTGCGCTGGCGTCGGCGGGCTACAGGGTGATCGTCCCCCATCTGCGCGGCTATGGCACCACACGCTTCCTTGCAAGTGAGACGGTCCGGAATGGCCAGCAGTCGGTGATTGCTGTCGATATCATCGCATTGATGGATGCGCTCAAGATCGAGCGGGCGACCGTCGGCGGCTACGATTGGGGCGCGCGGACGGCCAACATCATGGCGGCGCTCTGGCCGGACCGCTGCAAGGCAATGGTCTCCGTCAGTGGTTATCTGATCGGCAGCGTTGAAGCCAACAAGATGCCGTTGCCGCCAAAGGCGGAACTGCAATGGTGGTACCAATATTATTTCGCCACGGAACGCGGCCGGGCCGGCTACGAGAAATACCGGCACGATTTTACGAAGCTCATCTGGCAGATCGCTTCGCCGAAGTGGGACTTCGATGATGCTACGTTCGATCGCAGCGCAGCGTCCTTCGACAACCCGGATCACGTCAGCATCGTGATCCATAATTACCGCTGGCGGCTTGGCCTGGCTGAAGGCGAGCCGAAATACGACGATCTGGAAAAGCGGCTTGCCGAAGGCCCGGTCATCACCGTGCCCACCATCACCCTTGAAGGCGATGCCAATGGTGCGCCACACCCGGACAGCGGCTCCTATGCCAAGAAATTCTCTGGCAAATATGCGCACCGGATCATCAACGGCGGCGTCGGGCACAATCTGCCGCAAGAGGCCCCGCAGGCCTTTGCCGAAGCGATCGTCGAGGTCGACGGTTGGTCCAGATCGAACAGGTGAGACGTACTCGATCTAGTTGACTTGCCCCGCCCTCAGCCGACGCGCTGGCCGACGAAGTCGGTGAGCTCCTTGCGGGTCATGTCCGGCGCGAACCAAATGAAGAGCGGCGCGAGTAGCAGGAACGACACCGCAAGCAGCGGCAGGCCGGCGGCGACCGAGTGAGCCGTCGCGATCCAGCCCATGATCATCGGCGCGAGCGAGGCCACCGCGAGCCCAAAGGTGAAGGACGCGCCCACGCCGGTGCCGCGGATCTGGGTCGGGAACAACTCGGCGGTATAGCCGAGGCCGGTGCCGAAGCTGCCGGTGATGAGGAAGTTGGTCGCCAGTCCCGCCCAAAACAAACTCATGGGGCTGTCCAGGTGGCCCATCAATACCAGGAGAATGGCGCCTGGGACCGCGAAGCACGGGATCACCCAGCGGCGTCCGTACAGATCGCACAGCCAGCCGCAGAACCAATAGGCGAAGATCGCGCAGGCCATCCAGATCGTGAGGTAGGAGCTCATAGTCTGGA
>DASTVY010000235.1:0-2555 GCA_035758865.1 Sphingomicrobium sp.
CTGGCCGGCCGTTGGCAGATCCTGCCTTACTGGTCGGTGTTTGGATCGACGGTTCTGGATCTCAGCGATGCCGAGGAAGATCCGCTCAGTATCGCCGACGGATTTGAGCCGGTGCGCCATCGCCTCGGCGTCACATATGAAGATGAATGTCTTGAGCTTGGCGTAGCGTGGAAGCGCGACTATGAGCGGATCGGGGAGTTCCGGAAGGGCAGTACTTTTTCCATCAATTTCGCGCTGAAGGGCATTGGCCGCTAAGCTAGCGTTCAGCCCGGCTGGGTAAAGGCGAATCACATAGCGTTGGCGATAAAGGGATTTTTGAGGGTGGTAGGCATTAAGAAGGTTTCGGCGGGTTGGATGCATGGTGCATCGCTGACATTGGGACTGGCTCTGGCGACGGCGGGCGTGGCGCAGCAGCAGGCGCAAAACGCCGCTCCGCAACAATCCTCCCAACCGAGCTCGGCAGCGACTCTCAACCTGCCAAAAAATCCGGAGGTGTTCGGCTCGTCCATGCCGTCGGTCTTCAAGGCCACTGCCATCGTCAATGGAGAGATCATCACCCAGACCGATATCGACCAGCGGCTTGCCTTACTGGCGATCGCCAACAATACGCCCATTCCGACCAATGAGCTGGATCGCTTGCGGCAGCAGGTTCTCAGCAACCTCATCGACGAGACGCTTCAGATCCAGGCTGCGCGGCATGAGGAAATCGAGATTACCGACGCGGACGTAGACAAGACGGTCGCGCGCGTCGCCGGCAATGTAAACCAGACGCCGGACCAGATGGCCGCATACCTGAAGGCACGTGGTTCCTCGATCCGGTCGATCCGCCGCCAGATCACGGGCGAAATCGCCTGGCGCCGGCTGCAGTCGAAGAAAATCGAAAGCACGGTCAGCGTCGGCGACGAAGAAGTGCAGGCGGTCATCGACAAGATGAACGCGTCGAAGGGCGCCGAGGAGTTCCGCGTCGGCGAAATTTTCATCTCGGCCAACAGCACCAATGAAGCTCAGGCCAGCGCCAACGCCGACCGCGTATTCCAGGCGCTCCAGCAGGGCGGCTCCTTCGTCGGCTATGCCCGCCAATTTTCCGAAGCTTCGACCGCGGCGGTCGGCGGCGACCTTGGCTGGGTGCGGCCTGAACAGCTGCCGGAGCCGCTCGCTCAGGCGATCCGCCAGATGCGGCCAGGCATGGTATCGCGCCCAATCAAGGTGCAGGGCGGCTTTTCGATCGTCGCCGTCCAGGACATCCGCAAGATCCTGACCGCTGACCCGCGCAATGCCGTCTTGAGCCTCAAGCAGGTAACCGTGAGCTTCCCGCAGGGAACCACTCGCGCGCAGGCCGAGCCGATCGTTGCGCGCTTCGCCGCCGGGGCCCAGAACATCGGAGGCTGCGGCGGTGCCGAGCGCATGGCGGGCGAGCTCAATGCTGAGGTCGTCCAGTCGGACGATGTGAAGATGCGCGACCTGCCGCCCGCCCTTCAGGAAATGATACTGCAGATGCAGGTCGGCCAGGCAACGCGTCCCTTCGGTTCGATCGAGGAAGGCGTCCGGGTCCTCGTGCTCTGCGGCCGTGACGAAGTCGATCCGAGCGCGCCCAGCTTCGACCAGGTCTATGCCCAGCTCAACGAGGAGCGGATCAACCTGCGTTCGCGCCGCTATCTTCGCGACCTAAGGCGTGACGCCATTATCGACTTCCGCTAAGCCGGGAGCCCATGCCCAACATCTATAGACCACTGGCGGTTTCGCTCGGCGATCCCGCCGGTGTCGGGCCGGAGGTCGTCGGCAAATGCTGGGATCACCGTGACCGGTTCGGTTTGCCTCCCTTCGTGGCGATCGGAGACCCGCGAAGCCTCGCGGCGGTCTGGGACGGGCCACTCGCAACGATTGACGATCCGAGGGAAGCTGACAGCGCGTTCGACGTCGGACTGCCGATCCTGCCGATAGCATCGGCTGAAACGGATTTGCCGGGTCATCCGACCGTTGCCGGCGCTCATTGTTCTCTTGATGCGCTGGAGCTGGCGGTAGGCCTTGCGCGATCCGGATCGGCATCGGCAGTGGTTACCGGACCAGTCTCCAAGCTGCAGCTCTACAGTATCGGCTTTACACATCCAGGGCAGACCGAGTTCGTTGCCGAGCGCTGCGGAATTTCGCCGGGGAATGTCGCGATGATGCTGGCGGGGCCGACGCTAAGAACCGTGCCGGTCACGACGCATTTGCCGCTGGCCGAAGTAGCCGAGGCGCTCTCGCCGTCACTCATTGAAGCGCGTGGCAGGGCGGCCTTACGCGGCCTTCAGCGCAACTTCGGGATCGCCGATCCTCGGCTGGCGGTGGCCGGCCTTAACCCGCACGCCGGCGAGGGCGGCTCACTAGGCCGGGAAGAAATCGACCTTATCATGCCGGCGATCGAGGCGCTTCGGGCGGAAGGCTGGCGAGTGACCGGCCCCCATCCTGCTGACACCATGTTCCATGCGGGGGCCCGCGCTCACTATGACGCAGCGCTCTGCATGTATCATGACCAGGCGCTGATACCCCTGAAGGCCCTTCATTTCGAGGAAGGC
>DASTVY010000259.1:0-9092 GCA_035758865.1 Sphingomicrobium sp.
GCGCTCGGCGGCGCGCTGGGTGCGGTCGCGGTCGCGACTCACCATGAGTTCGTGCTGGTGATCGTCGGCGGACTGTTCGTGCTGGAAGCGGTCAGTGTCATCGTGCAGGTCTTCTGGTTCAAGCGCTACGGCAAGCGCATCTTCCGGATGGCGCCGATCCACCATCATTTCGAACATCTCGGCTGGAGCGAGCCGACGGTGGTGATCCGCTTCTGGATCATCAGCTTCATCCTTGCCCTCGCGGGCTTGTCGACCCTCAAGTTGAGGTGATCACCGCCCGGGCCTTCGCCGGTAAACATTATGCTGTCCTTGGTCTTGCGCGGAGCGGCCTGGCGACGGTCGAGGCGCTGATTGCCAGCGGCGCAAGGGTCGCGGCCTGGGACGACAAGCAAGAGGCGCGAGCGAAGGCTCCTGCGGGTGCCGAGCTGGAGGATTTCGTCGGCGATGACCTCTCCCGCTTCGACTCCATCGTCGTCACCCCCGGCCTGCCCCTAAACCGCCACCCGATCGCGCAGCGCGCAAAGGAAGCCGGCGTCGAGATCATCGGCGACATCGAGCTGTTCGCCCGGGCGAGGGCGGAATTGCCGCCGCACAAAGTGGTCGGCATCACCGGCACCAACGGCAAGTCGACTACCACCGCGCTCATTCATCACATTTTGAAGACGGCAGGCGTGCCGGCCGAGATGGGCGGCAACATCGGTCTTCCGATCCTTGCGCAGGACCCGCTGCCGGAAGGCGGAGTCTATGTGCTGGAGCTGTCGAGCTACCAGATCGACCTGACGAAGAGCCTCGACTGCGACGTGGCGGTGCTGCTCAACATCACGCCGGATCATCTCGATCGGTACGAGAGTTTCGAAGCCTATGCGGAGTCGAAAGAGCGGCTGTTCGATATGCAGTCGCCGGGCAGGGTGGCCATCATCACCGAATTGGTCCGCCTGCCACGGGCATTCAGCGACTGGACCGATCAGCTTCCGCACGACCCGGGCTTAGTGCTCGTCGACGGGCTGGTTTATCTTCTCGAGTTTGACCTTGCCCACCAATCGGAATGGCCTGCCCTGCAAGGGCCTCACAATTTGCAGAACGTCATCGCATCTACAGCCGTGTGCAGGGCGCTTTGCGTCACTGATGACGCAATCCGCACGGCCCTCCGCACTTATCCCGGCCTCCCGCACCGGATGGAACGGGTGGCGGAAAAGGGCGGCGTCCTGTTCGTCAACGACAGCAAGGCAACCAACCCGACGGCGACCGCTCCGGCGCTAGCCGCGTTCGAAAGAATTCGCTGGATCTGCGGCGGGCAGTCGAAGAGCGACAATCTCGACGAATGCGCTCCGCACTTCGGCCATGTGGCCAAGGCCTATACCATTGGCGACGCGGGAGAAATGTTCGCCTCCCTCTTGTCCCCGCATATGGCCGTGGCAGAGTGCGTAACGCTGGATGAAGCGGTCAGGTCGGCCGCGTCGGAAGCGGAGAGCGGCGACACGGTCCTTTTGTCGCCGGCCTGCGCTTCCTTCGACCAGTTCAAGGATTTCGAGGCGAGGGGCGAAGCGTTCCGAACCTTGGTGGGGGGATTATGAACCAGACGATCACCGGCAGGATCAAGGCTACCACCGCCTGGGCCGACCCTAGCCGCTATGGCCGGTCGGACCGTTCGACGGTCGGACGCTGGTTCTGGGAGATCGATCGGGTCCTGCTGTTCATGCTGGCGTTGCTGATCGGCTTCGGCCTGATCGCGGTCGCGGCGGCGTCGCCCGCGGTTGCACAGCGCTACTCGGGCGGGTCGGTGCGCATCGATGAGCTCTATTATTTCTACCGTCAGATCGCTTGGATTACGCTGTCCATGCCGGTGATGATCGCCATTTCCATGCAGCCGCGGGAAAGGCTCAGAAGGCTGTCGCTAATCGGTGCGCTGGTCTGCACTGTCGCGCTTGCCCTGGTGCCGTGGTTCGGTACCGAGGTGAACGGCGCCAAGCGCTGGTTCAACCTCGGCATCGGCCTGTTTCAGCCATCGGAATTCCTGAAGCCCTTCTTCGTCGTGTCGATGGCATGGCTGCTGTCATTGCGGGAGGCCGACAAGTCGCTACCGATCTTTACCTTGTCGGCCGGGATCATCGGCCTGGTGGCATTCCTCCTGATGCGCCAGCCGGACTTCGGCTCGACCATCATTTTCGCGGCGGTCTGGATTGCGATGCTGGCGATCGCCGGCCTCAACATGCGCATCCTCATCGGCCTCGGCATCGCCGGCCTCGTCGGGATTGTGCTCGCCTATTTCTTCTACGACGTGGCAACAGCGCGGATCGACGCATTCATCTTTGGCGAAGGCGATAATTTCCAGACGGAGAATGCGATGCGGACGCTGACCGCCGGCGGCCTGTTCGGAATGGGTCCTGGAGCGGGCACCCGCAAATTCGGGCTGCCGGAACCGCACACCGATTATATCTTCTCGGTAATCGGCGAGGAGTTTGGGCTGATCGCCTGCCTAATGATCGCGATTCTTTACCTGGGCATCGTCGCCCGGGTGCTGATCAAGTTGCTGGACGAGGAATCGAGCTTCGCCATTCTCGCCGCTGCAGGGCTGGTCATCCAGTTCGGGCTGCAGGCGCTGATCAACATGGCGGTCAACGTCCAGATCGCTCCTTCAAAGGGCATGACCTTGCCGTTCATCAGCTATGGCGGCAGCTCGATGCTGGCGCTGTCGATCGCGATGGGATTGCTGCTCGCGTTCACGCGGCGAAACCCCTATCTGACCCGCTCACCCTATGTGGTGAAATGGGCCGGGGAGAATTTGAGGGGATGAACGTCACACTCGCCGCTGGGGGGACTGGCGGACACATGGTTCCGGCCCACGCGCTAGCTGCGGAACTCAAGAGCCGCGGCCATGGCGTGATGCTGGTCACCGACGAGCGAGGCGCCAAGATCCCGGCGCTGTTTGAGGATGTGCCGACCTATATCCTTCCGGCCGGGCGCCTGGGCGGGGGACCGATCGGCTGGCTCAAGGCGTTTTTTGCGGTGTTGGCCGGGCGGCGTGAGGCCAAGGCGCTGTACCGCGAATTCACCCCCGACGCGGTGATCGGCTTCGGCGGATATCCGGCGTTCCCGGCCCTGCTCGCTGCCAGCGCGCTCAACATTCCGACAATCCTCCACGAACAGAATGCCGTTCTAGGCCGGGTCAATCGGCTGCTCGCCGGATCGGCCGACGCGATCGCCACGGCCTATGCCGAGGTCGACCGGCTGAAGCCCAACCACAGCCGCAAGGTCGAGCTGGTCGGCAATCCGGTTCGGGAATCGGTGGCACGCCTCGGCACCTTGCCCTTTCCGGAGTTCGACGAGACAGCTCCGCTAAAGATCCTGATCACGGGCGGAAGCCAGGGAGCGACGATACTTGGGCAGGTGGTGCCCGATGCTCTCGGCATGCTGTCGCCCAAGCTCCGGCATCGGCTGCAGGTGGTTCAGCAGTGCAGGCCCGACGATATCGAGGCGGTCCGCAACCGCTATGCCGCGCTCAACATCCCGGCCGAGCTACTGACCTATATCCAAGATATGCCTGACCGGCTTGGCGAGGCCCACCTCATCATTGCGCGGGCCGGAGCATCGACAATTGCCGAGCTGACCGCCGCGGGCAGGCCGGCGATCCTGGTGCCCCTGCCGATCGCAACCGATGATCATCAGACTGCCAACGCTCGCGAAATGGCGAAGGCAGGCGGTGCTCGCATGATCGCTCAGACCGAGTTTACTCCTGAGGTACTGGCCAAGCAGATCGAGGCGATCGCGGGCGATCCGCACGCGCTGTCCAATGCCGCCGAGCGAGCCCTGTCGGTAGGGCGGCCGCACGCCACCAGCGATCTCGCCGACCTGGTCGAGCGGATTGCTGGCGGTGCTTCGCCGCTACTCGTCGGTACGGCGCAGCCGGTGGGCCAATCTGCCCTCGGCGGAATGGGCGTCCCGGCATGAAGGCGATGGGCACCGAGATCGGAACGATCCATTTCGTCGGCATCGGCGGGATCGGCATGTCCGGAATCGCCGAGGTGATGCACCACCTCGGCTACAAAGTGCAGGGCAGCGACAATAACGAAAGCTATGTCACGGAAGGCCTGAGGAAGCGGGGAATCCCCGTGATGATCGGCCAGGATGCGGACAATCTCGGTGACGCAGCCGTCGTCGTCTGCTCGACCGCGATCCGCGACGATAACCCGGAGGTCCAGGCCGCTGCCGAGCGCCGACTGCCGCGCGTGCGCCGGGCAGAGATGCTGGCGGAGTTGATGCGGATGCAGTCGACCGTCGCGGTCGCCGGAACGCATGGCAAGACGACCACCACTTCCATGATCGCGGCGATGCTCGACGCCGGCGGTATCGATCCGACGGTCATCAACGGCGGGATCATCAACGCCTATGGTTCGAACGCGCGGCTCGGTAAATCGGATTGGATGGTGGTCGAAGCCGATGAGAGCGACGGCAGCTTTCTAAGGCTCGACGGGACGATTGCGGTCGTCACCAACATCGATCCCGAGCATCTCGAACATTATGGCGAGTTCGAGGAGGTCAAGAAGGCCTTCTGCGAGTTCGTCGAGAATGTGCCTTTCTACGGCCTTGCCGTAATGTGCGTCGACGACGCCGACGTGCAGCATGTCCTGTCCCAGATCCGCGACCGGCGGATCGTGACCTACGGCACTTCGGCGCTTGCTGATATCCGCGCGGAAAACATCGTACCTGAAAATGGCGGAAGCCGGTTCGACGTTTCCGTGCTGTTGAGGGACGGCGACCGGCGCGTGATCCAGGATGTGTTCATCCCGATCCCGGGCCGCCACAATGTGCTGAACGCACTCGCAGCCATTGCCGTAGGTCTGGAATTCGGCTTTTCGGACGAGATACTGAAGAGCGGGTTCCGCAATTTTTCCGGGGTCAAGCGTCGTTTCTCGAAGGTCGGCGAACTGGATGGTGCGACCGTTGTCGACGACTATGCCCATCATCCGGTCGAGATCCGCGCGGTGTTGTCGGCCGCTCGCGAAGCGGCCCAGGAACGGGTTATCGCGGTCGTCCAGCCGCATCGCTACACCCGTCTTCGCGACCTGATGGATGACTTCCAGAACGCCTTCAACGACGCCGATGTGGTGTTTGTCGCGCCCGTCTATCCCGCCGGAGAGGAGCCGATCGAGGGGGTCGACGCGAATGCGCTGGCCGACGGCTTGCGTGCCCACGGTCACCGGATGGTGAAGACGGTCGACAGCCCTGCCGAACTTGCCGCCTCGCTGCGCGACCTCGCTGCCGATGGCGACATCATCATCTGCATGGGCGCAGGCGACATTACCAAATGGGCTGCGGGGCTTGCCGACGGAATCGCAAAGGCGAGGGCGTCCAAATGAATGCGGCGACGACCCTTCCCAATGTCCGCGGCAAGCTGAAGGCCGGCGCGCCGTTGGCTCCGCTGGTTTGGTTCAAGTCGGGCGGCAACGCCGAGCTGTTGTTCGAACCTGCCGACCGAGATGACTTGGTCGATTACCTGAAGGCGCTTCATCCCGATATGCCGGTGATGGCGCTCGGCCTTGGATCCAACATGATCGTCCGCGACGGCGGAGTTCCGGGAGTCACGGTTCGTCTGGGCAAGGCCTTTTCGAAGATCGAGCGGCTGGACGAGGTGACCCTGAAATGCGGCGGAGGAGCGAGCGGCATCCTGGTTTCCTCGACTGCCCGCGATGCCGGCATCGCCGGGCTCGAGTTCCTGCGCGGCATTCCCGGCACGGTCGGCGGCTTCGTCCGAATGAACGGCGGCGCCTATGGCCGCGAGGTCCAGGACATATTGGTCGGCTGCACCCTGGTCCTGAAGGACGGCAGCGTGGAAGAATGGTCCGCCGAACAGCTGAATTACAGCTATCGTCACTCGGAATTGCCGGAAGGCGCCATCGTGGTCGATGCGACCTTCCGCGGAATTCCGGGTGATCCGGTAATGATCGGCACGGAAATGGACCGGATCGCCAGGGCCCGCGAGGAATCCCAGCCGCTGAGGAGCCGTACCGGCGGCTCGACCTTCAAGAATCCACCCGGCCACAAGGCTTGGGCGCTGGTCGATGCGGCGGGATGCCGCGGGCTCAGGATCGGCGACGCGCAAGTATCGGAGAAGCATTGCAATTTCCTCCTGAACCTCGGTAACGCTAGCAGTGCCGACATCGAGGCGCTGGGCGAAGAAGTCCGGCGCCGAGTGCTGGCGAAAACCAACATCACCCTTGAATGGGAAATCCAGCGGATCGGAGTGGCTTAAGCGTGCCCCAACAGCTCGACCGGAACCTCAAGATCGTTGTGCTGATGGGCGGCTGGTCGTCCGAACGCGAAGTGTCGCTGATGAGCGGCAGGGGCATCGTCGCGGCGCTCCAGGAACGCGGGTTTGCCAACGTGACCCCGGTGGATATGGACCGCAATGTCGCACAGGTGCTCGGTGCGATCAGGCCGGACGTGGTGTTCAACGCGCTTCACGGCACGCCGGGCGAGGATGGGACGATCCAGGGCCTGCTCGACCTGATGCAGATCCCCTACACCCACAGCGGACTCGAAACCTCGGTCATCGCCATCGACAAGGAACTGACCAAGATGGTGCTGGTCCCCCACGGGATCAGGATGCCGAAGGGCAAAGTGGTCGAAAGCCGATCGCTTTACGAAGGCGACCCGATGGCGAGGCCCTATGTGCTGAAGCCGGTCAACGAGGGAAGCTCGGTCGGAGTCGCGATCATCACCGACGAGGGAAATTACGGCCACCCGATCAGCGCCAAGGCGGAGGGCCCCTGGCTTCACTTCGACCGCCTGCTGGCCGAGCCATTCATCAAGGGACGCGAGCTGACGGTGGCCGTGCTGGCCGATGAAGCCATGTGCGTTACCGAACTGAAGCCGGTGCAGGGTTTCTATGACTTCGACGCCAAATATACCGACGGCCTGACCGAGCATGTTTGCCCGGCCGAAGTCCCGGCCAATATCGCCCAGGAAATGATGGACATGGCGTTGGCCGCGCATCGGCTGCTGGGCTGTAAAGGCGCATCGCGCAGCGATTTCCGCTGGGACGACACCCAGGGCGAGGCCGGCGTTTACCTGCTTGAGGTCAATACGCAGCCGGGAATGACGCCCTTGAGCCTGGTGCCGGAACAGGCCCGGCAAAAAGGCATCAGCTATGGCGAGCTGGTCGAGCGGATCATCGCCGAGGCCCTGGAAGATGTTCCTCAGCAATCCGAAATACTCGAGGGAGTGAGGGACGGGTGAGCTCGGCACATGTCCGGCGGGGGGCGACAAGCCGGGCAAGGTCCCGAAAGGGTGGCTCACGCGTCTCCGTTCCCAGAAAGTTGGCGGCCAAGCTGCCAGTCAAACAAGCCCAGGCGAACAAGCTGGCAGGCTGGGCATTTGCACTGTTCGCTCTGGCGGTGACCGCCGCTGCGCTCGTCGCGCTCGACGTCCCTGCAAAGGTCGGGATTGCTGCCGGCGAAGCGGTGGGCGATGCCGGTTTCAGGGTCCGAAGCGTGGATGTCCAGGGCATCAAGCGGATGGATCCCCGCCCGGTCTACGAGATCGCCCTCGACCAGAAGACCACCGCAATGCCGCTGCTCGACGTGGCGGCGATCAGGCAGCGATTGTTGGAATATGGCTGGGTCAAGGATGCGCGCGTATCGCGCCGCTTCCCGGACACGCTGGTGATCGACATCGTCGAGCGGGAGCCGGCTGCGCTGTGGCAGGACGAGGACCGGCTTACCTTGATCGATGCGGAAGGCGTGGTCCTCGACCGAGTGCCCGTCAGCCAAATGCCCGACCTGCCGCTGCTGATCGGCAAGGGCGCCAATTCCCATGCGATCGAGCTCGACCGGCTGCTGTCGCAAGCGCCGGCGCTCAAGGCTCAGCTGGTCTCCGCTACCTGGGTCGGCGAACGCCGCTGGGATCTCTCATTCCAGTCCGGCGAGACGGTTGCGCTGCCAGAGGGCGCCGAGGCCGCTGCGTCTGCGCTCACCCGTTTTGCCAAGATGGACAAGTCCGCCGGCCTGCTTGGCCGCGGCATCCTCCGCTTCGACCTTCGAATTCCCGGCAAGATGACGGTCCGCCTGCCTCGTGAGCCGGGCGAGCCGATCGTTCCCGAACCTGCTTCAGAGAGTTAGTACCCGTAGAATGGCCGCCGATTCCGACCAGCCCCTAATTGCAGCGCTCGACATTGGATCGTCCAAGGTCAGTGCGCTGATCGTGACCCGCGATCCTGACGGGCGGCTACGCGTGCTCGGCACCGGCCAGCGCGAAAGCAGGGGCGTGAAGCGCGGCTATGTCACCGACATGGAAGCGAGCGAGGTAGCTGTTCGCGAGGCGGTCGAGATCGCCGAACGAATTTCAGGAGTGACCATCGACGACGTGTGGGCAAGCTTCGCCGCAGGCGGCCTGGTCAGCGATATCGCCAATGTCGAGGTCGAGCTCGGCGGTCACCAGGTTGAGCAGTCGGACATCGAGGAGCTGCTGTCGGCGGGAAAGGGTGCCATCGACCGCAACGGTCAGGTCGTGCTCCACGCCCATCCTGCGCTGTACACGATCGACGGAGTCGAAGGGGTCTCTCACCCGATCGGGCTTCACGCGGACCGGCTTGGAGTCGACATCCATGTTGTCGCGGCCGACCCGGCGCCGCTCCGCAATATCGACTTCGTCATCCGATCCGCGCACCTGGGGGTAAGGGCGATCGTCGCCTCTCCGGTTGCAGCCGCGCTGGCCTGCCTGACGCCCGAAGAGCGGGAGCTCGGCGTGGCGCTGGTCGAGTTGGGAGCGGAGGTGACCAACATCTCGCTCCATGCCGGGGGAATGCTGGTCGGGCTGCGCTCGATCCCGCTCGGCGCCAAGGACATTACCGACGACATCGCCTGCGCATTCGGGGTCCAGCGGCGGGAAGCCGAGCGGATGAAGTGCCGGTTCGGATCGGCCATGACCAGCCCGCGCGACAATCACGAAATGGTCGAAGCGACGCCGATCGGCGGGGAAGAGGGCGGCGAGCCTTTACGCATCACCCACGCACAGCTGATCACCGTCATCCGCCAGCGCACCGAGCAGATCACGAACGAGATCGAGCGGGCGCTGAAGGAACTCGGCTTTTCCGG
>DASTVY010000281.1:0-23958 GCA_035758865.1 Sphingomicrobium sp.
AGTGCGATCCTCCATTCCCACCATCTCAATCTCTGCACCGGAAAGGTCGACCGTTGCGGGAAGCAGGTCGAGACGCGGCACCTTGGTGGCCAACGAGGCCTCGGCAATGCTCGATTCGCCGATCAGAACATCATAGGTCGAGCGCTCGCGAGCGGCGCGGCCGACACCCAGGCCGGTAGAAGCGTTTCCCTGTGGATCCAGGTCGACCAGCAAGACCCGCCAACCGATCGCAGCCAAAGCGGTCGCCAGGTTTATGGCTGTCGTGGTCTTGCCCACTCCGCCCTTTTGATTGGCGACTGCCACACGGATCATCGCTTCCCCCTCCGCTGGACATGCTCGGCGACGACAATGGCCGATGCAGGATGAGTCCTGCTTGGAACCAGACCAAAGCTACCCTGCCATGTCACGAGCGCTTCATCCAGTTCCGATTGTGCCCTTTCACCCTTCGGAAGTACCCATTTCGTCTCGCTGTGGGCCAGATGACACGCCATCTCAAAAAGTTTGCCGAGGCGAGCCACTGCGCGGGCCGTGATAAAGTCGAATTTGCCCTCAAGCTGCTCGACCTTGCATTCGGCCACGGACACTTGGGGAAGGCCAAGATCGGCCACCGCTCGACGAAGGAAATCCGCCCGCAATTTTCGCGGCTCGTTGAGGGTCATTGGTCGGCCGCCGAGAATGGCGATGACCATGCCCGGAAGCCCCGGACCGGAACCGATGTCGCACCAGCTCCCTTTTTTGCGGGCAAGGCCGAACAGCTGGGCGCCGTCGACGATGTGCCGATTCCAGATTTCTGGGACGCTGGCCCGGGCAATTAGATTCTGGCGCTCATTTTCTTCAATCAGAAGCGCCGCAAAGCGATTGAGCCGTTCAAATGTTTCACGTGAAACATCGGCGCGCAGCTTGTCTGGGAGACAAGCGAGCACCGATGTCGACCGAGTATGAAAATCGGCCCCATTACTCATGCAGCGTCGCGAATTAATGCAAAATGCAGTGCCGAGAGGGCAGCGGGGGTGATGCCGGATACCCGCGACGCTTGATCCAAATCCGCCGGTCCGGCAATGGCCAGCCGCTCCCGCATCTCATTCGATAGGCCCGGCACTCCGGTAAAGTCGAAATCCAATGGGATCGCCAGCTGTCGATCGCGGGCCCTGGCCGACAATTCACTCCGGGCCCGCTCGAGGTAAGGCGAATAGGCAGCATCGTCGATGGCCTCGTCAAATGCGCTTCCCTCCGGCAGACGAGCACGAACAGCCGCCACGGCATCTTCCCGGCGAACCCAGTCAGACAGCGGCCTTCGGGCTACGTCTGCAATGCCTAGCTCAGCACCGGTGACTTGCTCGCCGAGCCGTTCATCGGCATCCCGCTTGGCATCGAGATGCGCCACAACCCGTTCCCGCTGCGCGGAACTCAGGGCGTCCAGGCCAAGCGCCATTGGCCCCAATCGCGATATCGCATTGTCGGCCCGCAGATAGAGTCGATACTCGGACCTTGCGGTCAGCATTCGATAGGGCTCACTGACTCCCTGCAGAGTCAGATCGTCAACCATCACGCCCATATAGCTCGTGCCGCGATCAAACCGCGCTTCCTGAAGATCTCGAGCTGTTGCAGCCGCATTGAGACCGGCGACGAGACCCTGAGCCGCGGCCTCTTCATAGCCGGTCGTCCCATTGATCTGCCCGGCGAAGAAAAGACCTCCGACCTCGCGATGCTGAAGCGTCGGCTCCAATCGCCGCGGATCCGCATATTCATATTCGACGGCATAGCCGGGCTGAACAATCTCGACCCGTTCCAGTCCCTCGATGCTTCGGACCAGATCAAGCTGGACATCGGTCGGCAACGAGGTCGAAATTCCATTGGGATAAACCAGGTTCGTCTCGAGGCCCTCAGGCTCGAGGAAGATCTGGTGGCCATCACGATCGCCGAAACGATGGACCTTGTCCTCGATCGACGGGCAATAACGCGGCCCCCTACCTTCGATCGCTCCGCCGAACAGCGGCGAGCGGCTTAAACCGGCCCGAATGACGTCATGACTTCGCTGATTCGTCCTGGTGATGGCGCAGCTGAGCTGCGGCTGCGGCGACGGGTTCGGAGCCAGCGCCATGGTCCAGTGATCGCTGTCGCTGGGCTGGGCCACCGTCCGCGACCAGTCGATTGTCCGCCCATCGAGCCTGGGAGGCGTCCCAGTCTTCAAGCGCCCCTCCGCGAGGCCCAACTCACGAACCTGCGCCCCAAGCGTAGCGGCTGCCTGGCCTCCCAGTCGGCCACCGGCCCAGCGTTCTTCGCCGCGGAACATGACTGCACCAAGAAAGGTGCCTGTCGTAAGAACCACCGCGCGGGCCTCGATCTTGTTTCCGTCGCCGAGCGAAACGCCGGCAACCATGTCCCCCGACATGATCAAGGCCACGGCCTCACCCTCGATCACATCGACGCCGGCATCCGCCACCAATTGCCGGACCGCGTTACGATAAAGCTTGCGGTCGGCCTGGACGCGCGGTCCACGCACGGCGCTGCCCTTGCTCGCATTCAGCATTCGCCGATGGATCGCGGCGCGATCGGCCGCGAGGCCCATGATCCCGCCCATTGTGTCCACCTCGCGCACCAGGTGGCCCTTGCCCACGC
The DNA here is from genome assembly GCA_035758865.1 of Sphingomicrobium sp. Lineage (GTDB taxonomy): Bacteria > Pseudomonadota > Alphaproteobacteria > Sphingomonadales > Sphingomonadaceae > Sphingomicrobium. The sequence continues at coordinate 2,620 of DASTVY010000281.1, forward strand.
CGCCGATGGACGGGTTGCAGCTCATCAAGCCAAGGTCGTCTGCGCGGAAAGTCAGCAGGGCGACATGCGCGCCACGACGCGCGGCAGCGCAAGCTGCTTCGCATCCGGCATGACCGCCACCGATGATCAGAACGTCAAACATGGCGGCGGCCATACAGGCGACCCGCCCGCCCCTCAATGTTTCACGTGGAACTATTTGCCGAGGCAGAAGCGGCCGAACAGCGCATCCAGCAGCTCTTCCACTCCAGCGCGGCCGGAAATGCGGTCGATCGCCTGGCGCGCATTACGGAGCTCCTCCGCCACCAGCAAGGGATCAACGAGGCCGGCAGCCCGTTCAAGCGCGAGCCTTGCGTCATCCAGCAAGTCATGTTGTCGTCGATCAAGCGCCAACTCATCCGCCTTCGGAAGCAATGAGCGGGCCCGATCAACCAGGGTCTTCATCAACTCGGAGATCCCCTCGCCGCTAATGGCCGAGACGGCAAGCCCCTGTTGAACGATCCCAAGGTCGGACTTGGCGGCGATCCGAATCAATCCGTCGTGGCACGGCGGATCCTCAGAGCCGAGCCAGAGCAGGATATCGGCGCGTTCAGCCTCACCCCTGGCGCGGTCGACTCCAATCGCTTCGACCACGTCGTCCGATTCCCGAAGCCCTGCGGTATCGACCAGCACAAAGGGGATTCCATCAATCGCGATCGGAACTTCGATAACGTCGCGTGTCGTCCCCGCGATGTGCGTCACGATGGCTTTCTCGCTTTGCGCCAAGGCATTGACCAAGCTCGATTTTCCGGCATTTGGCGGGCCAGCGGCTACGACCCTTATGCCATCGCGCAACGGCTCGACCCGGGGCGCATCGATCAGCTCAGCCATGTCCGCTGCCAGTTCCGCGATCGGCGATTTGAGGTCGGGCGCGATAACGCCGTCTTCTTCGTCCGCATAGTCGATCGCGACCTCGGCCTGGGCCGCCAGGGAAAGTAATCGATCCCGCCAACCGTCGAGCCGCTTGCGCAAGGCCCCGCCGGCCCTGGCCATTGCCGATCGCCGCTGAATCTCTGTTTCGGCCATCAGCAAATCAGCCAGCCCTTCGGCTTCCGTCAGATCGATCCTGCCATTGGCCAGCGCGCGGCGCGTAAATTCGCCCGGCTCCGCCATCCGGAAACCAGGCACGGCGAGCAGCGTAGCAATCAATGCATCAACCGTCGCTCTTCCGCCATGACATTGATATTCAACGATATTTTCTCCGGTCGCGGTATCCGGCGCGTCGAACCTGAGGACCAGGGCATCGTCGATCAGCGAGCCGTCACGGGGGTCGATAAGCCGGCGCAATGCCGCCCTGCGCAAAGGTGGAGGCGTCCCCGACAGCTTCTCGGCGGCAGTCAGCGCGGCTGGGCCGCTGGTTCGAACCACGGCGATCGCGGCCGGCGGGCGCCCGCTGGACAGCGCGACGATCGTGTCGCCGCTCGCCCGAGTCATCATCCCCCGAACAGCCTGCCCAGCCCGACGTCCGGATGGACCCAACCCTCGTAGACCATCTTGATCGCCACATAGATGATGACCGCAAGGCCAATATAGGCGACCCAGCGGTAACGTTCGATATATCGGGCGATGATGTTGGCGGCGATGCCCATTAGCGCAACAGCGAAGACCAGGCCAACGATGAGGATGCCCGGATGCTCGCGCGCCGCACCGGCGACCGCCAGGACGTTGTCCAGGCTCATGCTGACGTCCGCGACCGCCACCGCCCAGGCCGCTCCGGCGAAGCTCTTGGCCGGCCTCAGGCCCGAATGCTCGTCGCCGATGATTTCCTCCGAGCCCGGAGAGCATTCCTGCGGTGCCCGTAGGTCGCGCCACATGCGCCACGACACCCACAACAGCAGAAGCCCACCGACCAGGATCAGGCCGATGATTTGCATGAGTTGCGTGACGATCAGCGCGAACAGGATGCGCAGCACCAATGCCGCTAGGACGCCGATGAAAATGACCTTCTTACGCTGCTCGGCGGGAAGGCCGGCTGCCAGCGCGCCGACGACGATCGCATTGTCCCCGGCCAGCACCAGGTCGATCATCAGCACCTGGGCGAAAGCGGCGAAGGCGGACGGCTCGGTAATGTTCGAGAAGTCCTTGACGATCGAAGCCCAGATATCTGCAGGAGTGCCGAAGCCGGCGGCCGCTGCGGCGAGCGCCATGAACATCAGATTGATCAATTCGGTCCCCTGTTCCTGCTGAACCATTTCGGCAGACGCAAAGCTCATCGAATTCCCCGATTATCCCAGTTGCAGCGCGGTTCTGAGGCCTAACACATGGTCGCCGCCAACCCAGCCCTCGTAGATCATATTGACCGCGACATAGAGGATGACGGCAAGGCCGATGTAGTTGATCCAATGGTGGCGCTGAATCAGCCGGGCGACATAATTGGCCGCAAATCCCATGAAGAGGACCGAAAAGCTGAGGCCAATCACCAGCAGCGCCGGATTTTCACGGGCGATCGACGCGACCAACAGCACATTGTCCAGGCTCATGCTGAGATCGGCGATGGCGATCTGGATCGCTGCGTGGAGGAAGGTCTTGGTCGGCGGAGGGCCCTCGAGCACATCCGTCTCAGGATCATCCGCGACCACGACTTTGGTCGGGTGCAGCTCCTGCCACATATTGTAGGCGACCCATAGCAGCAGCAGCCCACCGGCGAAGACCAGGCCCGTAATCTGGAGCAGCCGTGTGGCAAGCACTGCGAAGGTGATGAGGAATGCCAGCGCCATTCCGACGCCGAGCATCAGAACGCGCTTTCGGTCCCTTTCCGGCAGCCCGGACGCCAGCGAGCCCATGATAACGACATTGTCGCCGGCCATGGTGAGGTCGCCGACGATGATCTGGCCGAGCTTGGCCAACCCCGTGGTCGTGAAGACTGCTGAAAAGTTGAGGCTAGCAAGCACGGGGGGCTGAACGTCCGTCTGCGTTTACTGGTTCATCGAAGCGAAGAAATCCTCGTTGGACTTGGCGTCCTTCATTTTGTCGAGAAGGAACTGCATCGCGTCGACCGTGCCCATCTGCATCAGGATTCGGCGAAGCACCCACATCTTGCTGAGCACGGACTGGTCGACCAGCAATTCTTCCTTGCGGGTGCCGGACTTGCCGACGTCGAGCGAGGGGAAGATGCGCTTGTCGGAGACCTTCCGGTCGAGCACGATTTCGCTGTTGCCGGTGCCCTTGAACTCTTCGAAAATGACTTCGTCCATCTTCGAGCCGGTATCGATCAGTGCGGTTGCGATGATAGAGAGCGAGCCGCCTTCCTCGATGTTGCGCGCGGCGCCGAAGAAACGCTTCGGCCGTTGGAGCGCGTTGGCATCGACGCCGCCGGTCAGCACCTTGCCCGACGAGGGGACCACGGTGTTGTAAGCGCGGCCCAGGCGGGTGATGGAATCGAGCAGGATCACGACGTCCTTCTTGTGCTCGACCAGGCGCTTGGCCTTCTCGATCACCATTTCTGCGACCTGCACATGCCGCGATGCCGGCTCGTCGAAGGTCGAGCTGATTACTTCGCCATTCACGCTGCGCTGCATGTCGGTAACTTCCTCCGGCCGCTCGTCGATCAGCAGCACGATCAGGAAGACCTCCGGATTATTGTCGGTGATCGCCCTAGCGATGTTCTGCAGCAGAACGGTCTTGCCGGTCCGCGGCGGAGCGACGATCAGCGCGCGCTGGCCCTTGCCCAGCGGGGAAACGATGTCGATCACCCGCGCGCTCTTGTCCTTGATGGTCGGATCGAGCGTGTCGAGCTTCAGCTTCTCGTCCGGGTAAAGCGGGGTGAGGTTATCGAAATTGACCCGGTGACGGACCGCGTCGGGTTCGTCGAAATTGATCTGCGTAACCTTGGTCAGCGCGAAATAGCGCTCACCGTCCTTCGGAGCCCGGATCTCGCCTTCGACGGTGTCGCCGGTGCGAAGCCCGAAGCGGCGGACTACGTTGGGCGCGACATAAATATCGTCCGGTCCGGCGAGATAGTTGGCCTCGGGCGAACGGAGGAAGCCGAAGCCGTCGTTCAGCACTTCGATCGTGCCCTGGCCGTTGATTTCGGCCCCGCTTTCGGCGCGGACCTTCAAAATCGAGAACATAAGGTCCTGCTTGCGCATCGTCGATGCGCCCTCGATCCCCATCTCTTCCGCTTGCGCGACGAGATCGGCGGGGGTTTTTTTCTTCAGGTCCTTGAGATGCATTTAGAGTGTCTTTCGAACGAAAATCGGGTTGGAATTTCAAACGCCTGCGGCAGGACGCCGCGAAAGGGATGGGACCGCACCGGCAAAGGAAGGAGAGTCGGGCCGATGCAGCCGTCTTGTGTTTGCGCTTAGGTCGGGCGACCGCCCTTAGTCAACGCCTAGAAGGGACGGACGATCACCAAAACGACGATGAAGGCCGTCAATATGCCGGGTAGCTCGTTCATCAGTCTGAGCTTCTTGTCGTCAAGTTCGCGATGCCCGCCGGCCAGCTTCGTACCATAAGCGCCGATCCATCCCTGGTATCCGGTCAGGATGACGACCAGCAGCAGCTTCGCGCTAAACCACAGCTGGCCGAACACATTGAGATGAACCGCAAGCATCAGACCAAGCACCCAGACCAGCAGCATGGCAGGAGTGAGGATGATGGTGCGCGCCTTGTCCTCACGCTCGATCCAGGCCCGGTCCTCGGCCGATCCGGGGGTCGTCGCCTGGTGGTGAATGTAATAGCGCGGAACGATGAACAAGCCCGCGATCCAGAAGATGACAAAAGTGACGTGGGCAGCCTTCACCCACAAATAAGCTGCGCCCAGAAATCCCTGGTACTGCGCCAGAATTGCTTGAAAGCCCCCCATCCTTAGCCCTTCACCAGCAACGCCAGCTCTTCGACATGCGCGATCGGAGTCGTTTGCTGGATCCCATGGCCCAGGTTGAAGATGTGGGGGCGGTCGGCGAAGGCGTCAAGGATTCGACGTGTTGAGCTGCGCAGTGCCTCGCCTCCCGCGACCAGCGCAAGCGGGTCGAGATTGCCTTGAACCGGCATCCCGGGGGGAAGCTCCCGCGCTGCCCAATTGGGGTCGATTGTCTCGTCAATCCCGATCGCATCGACGCCCGTTTCGTCGGCATAGGCCCTGAGCTTGCCGCCGGCGCCCTTGGGAAAGCCGATGATCGGCGTATCAGGGTGCCGCTTTTTCAGTTCGCCGACGATCCAGGCGGTGCGCCGGACCACCAATTGCTCGAATTGCGCAGGCGCCAGGCTCCCTGCCCAGCTGTCGAACAGCTGGATTGCATCGACCCCGGCTTCGATCTGGCCCGACAAATAGTCCACCGTAATGCGCGACACGATATCCAGGATGGACCCCATCTTGGCCGGGTCGGAATAGGCCAGTTGCCGAGCCTCCGCCTGTTCGCGGCTGCCCTGCCCCGCGATCATGTATGTCGCAACGGTCCAGGGAGAGCCTGCAAAGCCCAGGAAAGTCGTCTGGGGCGACAACTTAGCCTTAACGCTCCGCACCGTCTCATAGATCGGATCGAGCCGCTCGATGGCCGGTTCAAGGTCCCTTATACGCGCCTTTCCGAGCGGCGGTGCCAGGCGCGGGCCCTCTCCCGCGACGAAGCTCAGGTCCATGCCCATGGCGTGGGGAACGACAAGGATGTCGGAGAAAAGGATCGCCCCGTCGAACGTGAAGCGCCGGAGCGGCTGGAGCGTGATCTCGGCCGCGGCCTCGGGATCATAGGCCATGTCGAGAAAGCCGCCCTTGCTTGCTCTCAGCTCGCGATATTCCGGCAAATAGCGTCCTGCCTGCCGCATCAGCCACATCGGCGGCGGGTCGCGCCGCTCGCCACGCAAGACGGCCAGCAACGGTTTTTCGACGAGTTCGGGGACGGGCGAGGCCACCCTCTATTCTCCCTTATATATAAGATAAGATTATTGATGATTTAGATGGAGCGTTGGCAGCGGGATTTAAGGGAGCGTCCCTGGTTTGCCAACAGGTGCCCGATCGGCGCGAATCGCGGCTTCTTCACGAGTCGCGCCGAGACTCTCCCATGATTCACAAGCTGTGGATGACAATTTTCCCCTGTGGATGGACTCCTGAATCCGGCGACGGCGGAAAATGGCGAATCCCAGCATTGGGTGATCCACGACTTCGCGCTAGGAGATCAGGGCGACTTTTCCACAGACTTCTCCACCGGAGCGCTATGTCCTTGATATTGGCCAGCAACAGCCAAATTCGCCGGTCAATGCTCGACCAGGCGGGGGTGAAGTTTGAGGTTCGGGCGCCCTGCTTCGACGAAAGCGAGACCAAGCAGCGGCTTGCCGGGGATGCCGAAAATCTCGCCCGGACATTGGCCGAAGGCAAGGCTGCCTCGGTTGCGGCCGGGACTGACGACTGGGTCATCGGCAGCGACAGCACGGTAAGCGTTGAGGGAGTCCGCTATTCCAAGCCGCGCAACCGGGAGGAGGCAGCGGCCCACCTTCGGGCATTTTCCGGTCGCACAATGTTGCTCTCCAGCGCGGTCGCACTTGCCAGGCAGGGCAGGGTTGAATGGAGCCATTCGGAAACGGCGCGTTTGCACCTTCGAAAGCTAAGCGACGCCTTCATCGCCCATTACCTCGACCTGGAATGGCCTGAAGTGGGATATTGCGTTGGCGTTTTTCGGATGGAAGGGCGCGGGGTCACCTTGTTCGATCAGATTGACGGCAGCTATTTCACAATCCTTGGAATGCCGCTTCTGCCCCTGCTTGCCGCCTTGCGCGAAAGGGGCTTGATGCCGTCATGACGTCACTTCCCTATGCCGAAGTGATCGGCGATCCGATCGAGCACAGTGTTTCGCCGACCATTCACAATTTCTGGCTTGAAGCGCTGGCCATCAAGGCGAGTTACGGCCGCAAACGTGTCGGCCGCGCCGACCTGCCCACCTATCTCGGCGAGAAGCAGGCTGACCCCGACTGGCGCGGCTCCAACGTCACAATGCCCCTCAAGCTGGATGCCATCGCGCAGGCAGATGAAGCTTCAGATCGTGCCGTGGCGGCGGGCGCCGCCAACGTGCTGATGCGGCGCGATGGCCGATTGGTCGCCGCGAACACCGACGTCGGCGCCATCGCGATCCTCCTTACGCGGCTATACGAGGCTAAGGCGCGGATGGGCAGCGTAACCCTGCTCGGCAACGGCGGCGCGGCGCGCGCGGCGCTGGTCGCGCTGAAACTGGTCGGTATTGCCGCAGTGCGGATCCAGGCGCGCGATCTTGGCCAGGCAATGAAGCTGGCGGTCGAATTCGGGCTGGAGATCGAGCCGGCTCCGTTCACCGCACCGATCGAGACCGAAGGCCTGATCAATGCAACTCCTCTTGGGATGCCCGGGATCGATTGCCTCAACTGCGACCTGCATCGAATGCACTCCGACGGCTGGGTCTTCGACATGGTCGCCACCCCGCAGGGTACTCCGCTACTCGAGGCCGCACGTAAGCGCGGCCTGAAAATAGCGGATGGAATGGACATGCTGGTCGAGCAGGCGGCGGCCAGCTTCAAGCTGTTTTTCGATGCTGCCGCGCCGCGTGACCGTGACCCGCAACTCTGGCAAAAACTCAAACGATGATCACGCTCGCACTCACCGGATCGATCGGCATGGGCAAGTCGACGGTGGCGGCGATGTTTGCCGATGCCGGCGTTCCGACCTTTGATGCCGATGCAGTGGTTCGCCAGCTTCAGGGACCGGGAGGCCGGCTGGTTCCTCTGATCGAAGCGCGCTTTCCAGGCACCACGCGCGACGGCGAGGTCGATCGTGAGGCACTATCCGCGGCGGTCCTTGGCGATCGCGACGAGCTGGCCGCGCTTGAGGCGATCGTCCATCCTGCGGTTCATCATGAGCGGACCCGATTCATCGTTGAACATGGCGATTCGCCCGCCCTGCTGTTCGACATACCACTTCTGTTCGAGACCGGCGGTAACGAGGCCTTCGACAAGGTGATCGTCGTTTCCGCCGGGAATCAGCTTCAGCGGGAGCGGGTCCTGGCCCGTCCCGGCATGACCGAAGAGAAGTTCCGGCAGATCCTCGACCGGCAATTGCCTGACTCGGAAAAGCGCTCCCGGGCCGACTTTGTCGTCGACACTTCGGGCAGCTTGGATGAAACGCGCGCCCAGGTGCACCATATCCTAGCTTGTCTCGGCCTCAAGACGGGTGTTTAAGGAAGCCATGCGTGAAATCGTCTTCGACACGGAGACCACGGGACTCTCTCCCGCGGCCGGCGACCGCATGGTCGAAATCGGATGTATCGAAATGGTTGGCCGGGTCGAAACCGGTCGCCACTTCCACTGTTACTTCAATCCGGAACGGCCGATGCCAAGCGAGGCCGAGGCCGTTCACGGGTTGTCGGACATTTTCCTTTCCGACAAACCGCTATTTTCCGACAAGGTAGAAGAGCTGATCGAATTTATCGGCGATGCGCCGTTGGTCGCGCACAATGCCAGCTTCGATTTTGGCTTTCTGAATCATGAGCTCGAGCGGTGCGGACGCACCTTGGTCTGCATGAGCCGGATGGTCGATACGCTGGTCCTGGCCCGCTCTCGCCATCCGGGCGCCAAGCACAGCCTTGACGCACTCTGTACCCGTTACGGCGTCGATCGGTCGCAGCGCGTCAAGCATGGCGCATTGCTGGACGCCCAGTTGCTGGCGCAGGTCTATATCGAGCTGACCGGCGGTCGGCAGATCGGGCTTGGCCTGGTCGCCGAAGCGCCAGCCAGTGTGACGGTGTCGTTGACACCGACAAGTCCGACGCCGGGCATCGTCCGGGAAGCGAGGCCACACGCTCCTTTCCCTGAAGAGCTCGCCCGGCACCGGGCTTTTTTGGCGAAGATCGCCAGTCCCTTGTGGGATCGGTTTGTCCATCCCACTTCGGAACGCGGCGCTGCCTGATTCCATTGGGCGACAAGCGCCGGGAGGAGATGAAAGGAGAGCCATCATGGACATTCGGGTCGCGGGTCATCAGGTCGATACCGGCGAGGCGCTGCGTTCCCATGTCTCTGATCGGCTGTCGGCTATCGCCGACCGCTATTTCTCTCGTGCCGTTGCGGCCAACGTTACCTTCGGCCGCGGGCCTTACGAGGATTTCACCTGCGACATTGTCGCGCCGGTAAATCAGGGAGTCGTCCTCAAATCGTCCAACCGCGCCAATGACGCGCACATCGCCTTCGATGGCGCGGCCGACAAAATCGAGCGGCAATTGAAGCGCTATATGGACCGGCTGCGGGAACGCCGCGGGGAACCTGAGGGCGCCGGAGTTCCGCAAGACGCTGCTTATACCGTCTTCGCGGCGCCCGCGGACGATGACGAGCCGATCCCGCGCGCTCCGCCGATCGTTGCCGAAACCAGGGTCGACATCCCTGACGCCAGCGTATCGGACGCAGTGATGATGCTGGATTTGCGCAACACCACCGCGCTGATGTTCCGCAATTCGAAGAGCGGCGAATTCAACATGGTCTATCGCCGGGACGATGGAACGATCGGCTGGGTCGAACCATCTGCCAAGTGACAAAGACCGTTTCGCTCGGCTAACGGCGGTGCCCAAGTGTCGGCGCGTGCAGGCCTGGTCGTGAAAGTAATTCGTGAATGCAGCTTACCCAATTCCTCGATTTCGAAGCGATCCGTGTTGACCTGGCGGCAGGCAACAAGCGCCAGCTGCTCAACCAGCTTGCGCAGATTGCCGCTTCCCGCCTGTCTCTGGATCCGTCGGTGATCGCCGATTCGATCGGAGAGCGCGAACGCCTCGGTTCGACAGGCTTTGGTGGGGGAGTCGCGATTCCGCACGGCAAGTTGCCGGGGATCGATCGGGTATACGCACTGGTGGCGCGGCTCGCGCCGCCGATCGATTACAAGGCCGTAGACGGCCAACCGGTTGACCTCGTGTTCCTGCTTCTGTCGCCTCCCGATGCGGGCGCCGAGCATTTGAAAGCGCTTGCAGCGGTCAGCCGCCTGGTGCGTCATGCGGGGATCGTCGAAAAGCTGCGCGGTGCCCGCAGCCGGGATGCCATGGCCGCCGTGCTTCTGGGCGCAGAGGAACGCGATGCCGCCTGAGGCGGTCGACATTCGACCGACCGGAGAAGAGGCGCATTTGCGGGCGCTCGAGGCGCTATACGATTCGGCGCCGATCAGCCGATTGTTCCAATCGCGGCTGGTGCTGCCCGAGGCCGGTCGAAGCGAGATTCGCTTTCCGGTATCCGAAGATAGCTTCCACGCCGCGGGAGCAGCTCACGGCACGCTCTACTTCAAAATGCTCGACGATGCGGCATTCTACGCAGCCAATGGACTTGTCAGCGATCGCTTCTTGCTGACGACTGCTTTCAACCTGCATTTCACCAAGCCGATGCGCTCGGGCGAAGCCCGCGCTGAGGGACGCTGGATCTCCGGCAAGCGGCGGGTATTCGTCGCCGAGGCACGAATCGTCGATGCCGACGGTGACGAGTGCGCCCGTGGGACCGGCACCTTCATGCGGTCGCATATCGCCCTGTCGGGCCTCGAAGGTTATCGCACCGCCTGATGGAGGAGCGGTTGCCCGCCCATCTGGAGGTTTCGGCACTGCTCCGCCAGGCCGAGGCCGAGGGCGGCTTCGGGACCATCGTCAAGCGCGGCGATCCGGATCGCGGGGCATTGATCCTCCTGATTGCCAATCGAGGGCAGCATCAGGCCTGCCTCGAACGTGCGCTGGGCAGCGACGGAAATTATGGTTGGCAGACGGTAGGGCCCTCGATTGGTGCGGACCCCCAATCTTTGGCGGATTGGAGCCAAAAACGCGTCCGCTTTGATGAAGATTCATGGTTAATTGAACTGGACATCCCGGACCCGGAACGTTTCATCGCTGAAACGGGCGCTAAAGGTTGACCCCCGGGAACCATTCCGAAATCAGGGTGCCTGACAGTAACGCGGGGGGTATCCGCTTATCGGCGATGTAAGCCGAACTCGATACCACGCAGTCGGGGAACCACCCTCGGCGATTTGCTGACCTAAGGTCGGCACGCCAACCGGCCGGTTCACCGCCCAAATAACGGTTTGCATGTTCGTGCCGCTTCGTACCGCCTTCATGGTGATTGCCGCTTTGACCGGTTCGTCGGTCGCTCCGGCCCAAGTAACTCCTGCAACGGAACCGCTGATTGCCGAAGGCCCGCTTCCAACGCAAATGGAAGTGATTCCTCTGCCTGCCGCAGAAGCACCGGATCCTCTCGCCCCTCTGGGCGAAGAGGCCGTTCAGCCAGAACAATCCATCGCGCCGGGCGCAAACCTGGCCGAGACAGTTGCCAACCTGCGCAGCTCGGATCCCGGCAGCCGTGAACTCGAATGCCTGGCGGTCGGAATCTACTATGAAGCCAAAAGCGAAAGCCTGAAGGGGCAGCTGGCAGTTGGCCATGTCATCGCCAATCGCGCGAAATCCGGGCGATTCCCGTCCAGCTACTGCGGCGTCTTGTTCCAGCGCAGCCAATTCAGCTTCATCCGCGGCCGTTCGCTGCCGTCCGTCCCGCGCGCCAGCCGGGACTGGCTTGATGCCGTGGCGATCGCCAAGATCGTCGACCAGGAACTTCACCCCTCGCCCGTGGGCAAGGCTCTGTTTTTCCATGCGACGCGCGTTGCGCCTCACTGGCGCCTGACTCGTGTCGGCACGCTCGGCAATCACGTTTTCTACCGCTGATTATCGTTCATGACTAAGGGCCGCCTTTGCAGGCGGCTTGACAGGCGTCCGGGCCCTGCTCGTCTGTCCCCGGGGGACAGGCGAGCGCGCGTCACTCCCCCGGATTGGCTGTGGGCACCTTTTGTTCTAACTAACGGGAATGGCTTCGAGTCCGATTCCCGATTGCTTTATCGACGCTCCGCCAATGGCGGCGGAAGTCGCGCGAGGCGTGACCCGGCTGTTCTGCCGACATGATCTATTTGCCATCTGTGAAGTGCCGCTGCCGAACGGGCGTCGTGCCGACCTGATGGCCATCGGGCCGAAGGGCGAGCTGACCATCGTCGAAATCAAGGTCAGCCGCGCGGATCTTATGTCCGACCAAAAGTGGACCGATTATCTCGAATATTGCGACCGCTTTTTCTGGGCGGTGCCGCAATCCCTTGCCGCACTTCTGGATGAGGCGCGCTTCCTTCCCGATCATGCCGGACTATTGGTTGCCGACCGCTATGACGCGGCGGTCATGCGCGAGCCGTCGAGCCGCCCGCTCGCTCCTGCTCGTCGAAAGGCTGAGACGCTTCGCTTCGCGCGCCGGGCCGCTCGCCGCTTGTCGGCGCAGATCGATCCCTCGCTCGGCGACGATATCTAGCTGACCGCCCGCTACTTGATGGAGGGGCCGGTGACCGCCTTCTTGGTGGCCGGCTTGATTGATTCGATCAGCTTCAAAAGCTGCGGGTTGCGAGTGTCGCGCTTGGCGTAGTCCCGCGGGGTGTAGCCGGTGACATGGTCGGGCTTGTCAGGGTTCGCGCCGGCCCTGAGGAGCACTTCGACCAGGCGCGGCTGGCGCTGTTGCACGGCAACGGTCAGCGCCGTTTCCCCGCGGCGGTTATTGGCATCGACCTTCGCGCCCTGCCGAAGCAGCAACGCGGCCCCTTCCTCAAATCCGATTTCGGCGGCGATGATGAGCGGCGTGTCGCCCTTGCCGTCTGTCATATTGGGATCGGCACCCTTGCCGAGCAGGAAGCCGACCCAATCCAATTCACGATCGCGTGTGACGAGGTTGAGCGGCGTGTCGCCGCTGTAGCCACGATAGTTGACGACCCCGGTGCCCGGCTGGCTGGCCAGCTGAACCGCCTTGTTGGCGTCGTCTTCCTTGATCGCCTTCAAAAAGGCCTCGCCCTCCGATGCGTTCAGTCCAAGTCCCTGGGCCATCATCGGAGCCGGCGCGGCCACGAGCGACAGGGCAATGATCGCTGCCAGGCTTCTTTTCAACGTCACTCTTTGGGTTCCCCGTCTTGATCTCGCCGCCTTGGGCGACCAAGGCTTACCTCGGCATGAATAGCGCAAAACCCTTCTGGGAAAAGCCTTTGTCCTCTCTCGACCGAGGAGAGTGGGAAGCGCTTTGCGACGGCTGCGGCCGCTGCTGCCTGCACAAGTTGGAAGATGAGGAAACGGGCGAGCTGTTTCCGACCAACGTCGCATGCAAGCTGCTCGACCGGCGGACGGGCGGGTGCACCGATTACGCGCATCGCAAGAAGCTGGTGGAAGATTGCGTCAAGCTCGATCCGCACAAACTGGATGAGCTTGAATGGCTTCCGGCCACCTGTGCCTATCGCCTGCGATGGGAGGGAAAGCCGCTATTCGATTGGCATTACCTGATTTCGGGCAGTCGCGAGACCGTACATGAGGCCGGCCAGTCGACCCGCGGATGGACGATCAGCGAAGTTGATGCCGGCGACCTGGAATGGCACCTTGTCGACAAGCCTCTCTAGGACAGGACCCGAATCGCTGACGTTGACCGGCCTTCCCTGGCCGGTTGAGCTCCGTCCCCACCCGCTCGCTCGTTCCGTCCGGCTTCGGATCGACGAGGCTCGCAGCCTGTTGGTACTGAGCTATCCCAGGCGAATGAGCCGGCGGTCCGCTTTGGAGTGGGCAGGCAGGCAAGCCGATTGGGTCGAAAAACAACTGGCAGCGATCGAACCGGCCGAGCCGTTCCATCCCGGCGCAACCATCCCCATCGAAGGAATGCCGGTCCGGCTGCACTGGGATTCGTCACTTCCGCGCTCTCCGCGGCTTGCCGAAGATGAGCTCGTCTGTGGCGGGCCTGCCGATGCCTTCGCCGGCCGGATAGAGCGTTTCCTTCGCGACCTTGCGCGTTCCAGGCTCAGCGAAGCGACGGCTGACGCAGCGCAACGGGCGGGGGTGACCGTCCGATCCGTATCCGTCGGCAACGCGTCGAGTCGTTGGGGCAGCTGTTCGGCAAGCGGCGCGATCCGTTACAACTGGCGCATCATCCTTGCACCGCCGCACCTTCTTCGATGGCTGGTGGCCCATGAGGTGGCGCACCGCCGACACATGAACCATGGGCACGAATTTCGGGCATTGGAAGCGGACCTCTACGGTGCCGACGTTGCGCGCGCGCGGGCGGAACTGAGGCGGTTAGGGCTGCGGCTGAAGCGGGTCGGGCGCACGTTCTGACGGCTGGCGATCCGGCAGTTGGCGCGGCGGCTGGCTTCGCGGCTGCTGCGGTTGGGGCTGCTGCGGGTTGGGCTCCGGCCTTGTTTCGGGGTTGCGGCGCAGCACCTCGTCCAGCCACTGCTGGTCGACTTGTTCCGCACCAGGCTGTGGCGCCAGTGGGTCGGCGACCTGGCCCGGAAGCGGATTGCCGTCGGCGTCGACCAGCGGCTCCGAATCAACATAATTCATGCCCCAGGCCTCCTCGTCGGGTTCCAGCTGCCAGTCGGGCATTGGGGCCCGGGTTTCGAACTGTTCGACCGGGCGCTTGGCCACGGCGACCTTCATGAAATCGGCAAAGGCACGCGCTGGAGCGGTGCCGCCCTGCAGGCCCGAAACCGTCCTGGCATCGTCGCGGCCCATCCACACGCCGGTGGTGATGCCGCTCGAAAAGCCGATGAACCAGCCATCCTTGTTGGACGACGTCGTGCCGGTCTTGCCGGCGACGGGACGCCCGATCTGGGCTGCTCGGCCGGTACCTGAAAGAACCGCCGTCTGCAGCAGGTCCGTCATTCCGGCAGCAACCCAAGGCGCGACCAGGACTCGCTGCTCTTCGGCCTGATGCTGGTAGAGCAATTGCCCGTCGGCGGTGACTACCTTGCGAACCGCATAGGGCACGACACTGACCCCACGGTTCTGAACCGCTGCGAAAGCTCGGGTCATGTCGATCAGGCGCACGTCACTGGTTCCAAGCACCATCGACGGGAAGGTCGAGATTTTGCCCGATATGCCGAAGCGGTGAGCCATGTCGGCGATGGTGCCGAAGCCCAGTGCTTCGCCAATCTTTGCGCTGACCGTATTGATCGATCGGGCGAACGCCTCGCGAAGCGTGACGGGCCCTAAATGCGTGCGGGTCGAATTGCGCGGCGTCCAGCCGTCGATCGTCACCGGCTCGTCGACGATCGTATCGCTCGGTTTCATCCCGGATTCGAGTGCGGACAAATAGACGAACAGCTTAAATGCGGAACCGGGCTGCCGCTCGGCCTGTGTCGCCCGGTTGTAGATGGAATCGACATAGTCGCGCCCGCCGACCATCGCCTTTACGGCTCCGTCGCGATCGAGCGCCACCAGCGCGCCCTGCGCCCCGGGCGGCGTGTATCCGTTGACTGCGCTATTCGCTGCGGCCTGCATGATTGGGTCGAGGGTTGTGAATACGTCGATTGGTTCGCTGGTCTCGTCGATCAGCATGTCGAGCTGCGGCAATGCCCAATCGGTGAAGTAGCGGACGCTGTTCTGCTTCGGCGCCGGCTGGACCTTGATCGTTGCCGGGTCCACCCCGACGGCCGACGCCGCGGCCAGGAAGCCGTTTTCGACCATCGAGTTGATGACGACGCCGGCACGGCCGCGCGCAGCCTCGACATCGGCGGTCGGGGAATAGTTTGACGGCGCCTTGACCAGCCCTGCGACGATCGCTGCCTCGCCGAGGCTCAGCCGCTCTGCGCCATGGCCGAAGAACGTACGGCTGGCGGCGTCGATGCCATAAGCGCCGCCGCCGAAATAGACGCGGTTCAGGTAAAGCTCGAGAATCTGGTCCTTGGAGAATTTCCGCTCCAGCGCCAGTGCCAGCACACCTTCCTTCACCTTTCGGCCGAACGTCCGGCTGTTGGTCAGGAAGATGTTTCGCGCCAGCTGCTGGGTGATGGTCGAGCCGCCCTGCTTCCAGCGGCCGCTTTCGATGCGGACCTTGAACGATCGCGCGACGCCAATCGGGTCCACTCCCACATGACTGCGGAATCTCTTGTCTTCGACGGCGATCATTGCCGCGCGCATCGTCGGCGGGATTTCGTCATATCCCAGCCAGCGGCCGAAGCTCGGTCCCAGGGAAACCAGCAAGGTACCGTCGGCGGCGCGCACCCGGACCATCTGGCCCAGGTCGGCACGGCGGCGAAGCTGTTCATAATCCGGCAGTGAAGCGACGGCGACCGCAACGGCGACGACCAGGCTGATCAGGCCGAGCAGGGCGATACCGGCGCCCCATTTCAGGGCGGAGACGAACATTCCCTTTGCGCGGGACGGATTGGAACCAGCCATTAGGGATGAATCCCTATTGGGTTCACTTGATCCCGACAAGCGCGACCGTCGACCGCATTTTTCATGCTCCAGCCAATTCAATGGCTTTGATGAAAGAGGCGTTAACCTTGTTTCAACGCCCGTCTCATAGCTTCAGCAGCATGTTGGGCCGTTGCCCCCTGCTTTCCTGCCTCGCGATAGCCACCGCGATGGTCCTCGACACGCCTGCCTGGTCGCAGGACGTGCAGGCGCCCTGCCGCCTTTGCAATAGCAGCGCTTCGCCAACCGAGGAGAAGCCGGCAGCGCCGATCGTCCTCGACGTTGAGGCTTCGCTCGATTTCGACCAGCTGATCCTTGCCGGGACGGGCGCGGGCACCGCTGAACTCGGCCCCGACGGGTCGCGCAGCGTCACCGGTACGGTCACGGCAATCAGCGCCCGTGCAATGGTTGGCGAAGTCATCATCCGCGGAGAGCCCGGCCGAATGCTGCGCGTCGATCTGCCGCGGAACATCGAACTGTTCGGCTTCAACGGCGGGTCGATCCAGGTCGATTCGATCCGTTCCGACCTTCCGCCGGCACCGCGGCTCGATTCCAGCGGAAGGTTGAGCTTCCGATTCGGCGGGGTCATCCGGGTCGCGGGGGATACCGACGGCCAGTTCCGCGGCGATGTACGGATCGATGTCGATTATTTTTGAGTGAAGAGGGCCAAATACGCTCCGCAACGGAGCAATGCTTAACGGCCCGGAAACCATATCGTTGAGCAAAGCTGTAAGCGGGCAAGGTTAATGGGGGCATCACGGATGGGCGGCTTATGGCTCGACCAGCCGCCATTTTTCGGAACCAGTGGGGAATCTAGTCATGATCAAGTTCGTTCGTCTGGCGGCGCTCGCCGCCGCTGCAACCGCGATCGCCGCGCCGGCCTTCGCCCAGCAGGTGCCGGTCCAGGCAAGCCCGAATGCCCAGGCCCGCGCCCGCATCCTGAAGCCGCTCGTGCTCAAGGGCACCCAGAACCTGTTGTTCGGTGACATTGTCGTCGGCTCAGTCGTCGGCACGCAGACCGTCAACATCGACTATTCGACCGGCAACCGGACCGGTTGCACCAACGGCCTGACCTGCTCGGGCACGGTGCAGCGCGCCATCTACAACATCGAAGGTTCGAACGGCGCGACCGTGACCGTCGATTCGAGTCCGACCGATCTGGAGAACGCCAACTTTGACACCCTGCAGTTCACGCCGAACCATCCGGCCACCGTTCTGCTGGTGAACTCGGGCGCTCCGGGCACCAACTTCTTCGTCGGTGGCTCGATCGACCTCGACGCGAACACGCCGGAGGGTCTCTACACGGGTGACATGGAAATCACCGTCCAGTATCCGTAACCATTACTTACAAGCCCGCATGCCGGGCCTGGAATTGAGGGGCTGCCGACCTGGTTCGGCGGCCCCTTTTTCATGCCTGATTTCTACATATGGTTAGCCGAATAATAACCATTTTGGACTCATTATCCTCCAAAGTGTTGGAGGGTAATCATGAAGTTCAGTCGTATCGTAAGCCTAGGTCTTGTCGTCCCTGCACTGATGGTCACGGCGCCAGCCGCCCAGGCCGGGGTCGGCGACCTGCTGGTCGCGCCGACGCGCGTCGTCCTCGACGGGCGGCGCGGAACCGAAATCATCCTCAATAATATCGGCGACGACGTGGCCACCTATCGCGTCTCGGCGGAGCTCCGGCGGATGACCCCTGACGGCAAGCTGGTCGACGTCGAGCTTCCCAACGATAAGGAGAAAGCGGCCCAGGAAATGGTGCTCTACGCACCGCGCAAGGTCACGCTGCCGCCGAACCAGCCCCAGGCGATCCGCCTGTCGGCGCGGGCGCCGGCCGGACTAGCCGACGGCGAATATCGAGTTCACCTGCTGTTCCGCGCCGTGCCGCCGCCGATGCCGCATGTTGCATCCGACAAGAAGATCGAAGGCGTCGCTTTCCAGCTGCGGCCAATCTACGGCGTCACCATCCCGGTCATTGTCCGTCTCGGCAATCTTGAGGCAAAGGCTGCGATCAGCAACGTCCGCAAGGTGTCCGACGAGGGCAAGCCGGCGATTGCGCTGGACGTTAGCCGCAACGGCAGCCGCTCGACCTTCGGCGAGATCCGCATCTTCAAGGCCGGCGTCGAAAAGCCGATCGCCGTCGCCGCCGGTGTCGCGGTGTACACGGAAATCGGTCAGCGCTCGGTCATGGTTCCGATCGAACCGGACAAGGCCGCCTACGCCAGCGGCCAGGTAACGGTGCAATATGTCGAGCCGACCGATACCGGTCCGGTGACTCTCGCCGAAACCAGCGCGGTCCTGAACTAGGTCCGGCGGGCAGGCGAGGTCAAAGGAACCTCATTCGATGCAGCGGCCTAACCGCTGGATGCGCGGCGTCTTCGCGCAAGCGGCGCTGGCCCTGGCCGGCGCCGTTGCCGCTTGGGCCGCGTCGCCGGTCGGTTCGGCCTGGACCGCCGACCCGGACGAGCAATATCTCCTCGATGTCAACATCCGTCAGCTCAGGCTGGGCGATGGGGTTCGCGCCTACCAGACGCCGGAGGGCACCTGCGTCGTTTTCGGCGATTTCCTGACGACGCTCGATTTGCCGATGAAGATCGATCTGGAGGCGAAAAAGGCCACCGGCTGGGCATTTAGCGAAGAAAATAAGATCGAAATCGATCCGGCGGCGGGGGTCGCCCGCTATGGCGGCACGCAAGAAAATCTGGCGGAAGGAACGGTCCGGGAGACGCCCGAAGGATGGTGCGTCGACGCCGCTGCGCTGGGACGCTGGTTCAAGCTTGGGGTCAAGCCGATGCCGGCCGGATCGATGCTGATGCTCGAATCCCAGGCGAAACTACCGGTCGAGCTGGCGCGTGAACGGGAGCAGCGGGCCGCTCGGATCCGGCCGGCGTCGATGCCGATCGAAAATCTGCCCCAGGTGCGCCTGCCCTATCGCATGTGGCGTGCGCCGGCGCTGGATTTCATCGTCAATGCCGGCGTCACCTACGAGGCGTCGACCGGCATGCAGGTCGATCGAAGCGCATCGGTCGCCGCGGCCGGCGAAATCGCCCGCCTGTCCTACGATTCCATGTTCACGACAGACGAAAAGGGCCGGCCGCAGACCCTTCGAGTGCGCACTTACCGCTCAGATCCCGAAGGAGGAATGCTGGGCCCGCTCAATGCCACCCATTTCGCGATCGGCGACGTCGGCGGCCTGTCCAACCGGCTGCTCAGCAGTTCGAGCGGACGGGGCGCGGAAGTGACCAATCGCCCTTTGTTCAATCCCGTCGCGTTCGACCGCACCCGGTTCGAAGGCGATCTGCCCAACGGTTGGGACGCGGAGCTTTATCGCAACGGAGAATTACTTGCATTTAGTCGCTCAGACGGCTCGCAACGCTATATTTTCGATGAAGTCCCGCTCCTCTACGGCGACAACCGCTTCGAAATCATCACCTATGGACCGCAGGGACAGCAGCGAAGCAGGCTCGAATATGTAAACGTCGGCCAGGACCAGGTTCCTGCCGGAAAGACCTGGTATTGGGCGGGAGTCAGTCAGCCTGGCAAGGATTTGCTTGGCGACATCGTCGATCGGGACGACGGGGGGGGCCTCAACGAAGACGGGTCCGCCGACTTTGCCCGGCCTGACCTACAGGCCAGCGTGCAGGTCGAACATGGGATGGGCAAGCGGACTTCGGTCGGTCTGCTTGCCGCGATGTTGCTGGATGGCGACGAAAAGCTGACGTTCGTCGAAGGATCGGTTCGCCAGTCGATCGGCCCGGCCTTGTTCGAGGCGGCGATCGCGCGCGATGGCAGTGGCGCGATTGCAGCTCGAGCGGGAGCCGTAGCGCGCATCGGTGCGACCAGCCTCAGCGGCGAAGCGCTGATGGCCGATGGATTCATGATCGATGGCCGCAAGCATGACCGCTATCGAGACGCGCGCCTGTCCATCGATGCACCGCTGAAATTCGGCCGCCAGCCGATATCGGCCCATGCCGATCTTCGCTACCTCGATCGCGGAGAGGAAGATCGTTCAATCTTCGCAGCCGGTCGATTATCCGCCAATTTCAACGGTTTCAGCCTTTCCAGCTATGTTCGCGGTCAGCGCTGGCTGGGCAAGATCAGCCAGGACAACCAATTCGAGGCGGGGCTGATCGGGTCGGGGCGAATGCGCAACGTCCGGCTTCGAGGCGAGGCGACCTGGGAATTTTCGCCGCACAGCCGCTTCAAGGCCGCGGAACTCAGCGCCTATTGGTCGGCGTCCGACCGAGCGGACTGGGAAGGCGCGATCGGTTATGATGCCGCCAATGGCCGGGGCCGAGCGCGGATTGCCCATATCCGGCGATTCAACGCCCTTGCCGCGGCCGCCTCGGTCGAAGCGGGCACGGACGGCAGTTTCGCTGGCGGCGTGAACCTCAATTTCTCGCTGGATTCGTCGCGCGGCGGCTTCAAGCTCACCAACCAGCGGCTGGCCTCGACCGGAAGCGTCGAAGCGCGCGTCTATCGGGACATCAACGACAATGGCGTGCGCGACCTGGCCGAACCGTGGGAAGAAGGTGCGCTGATCACCACCGGCCAGCGCGTCTCTGAAGAAAAAACCGGCAAGGATGGCTCGGTCCGGGTGGGGGGACTGCAGCCATATTTGGCGGTCGCCGTCGGAATCGACTCCTCAAGTCTCGACGACCCGTCACTCACCCCTAAAAAAGCGCTGCAGGTCATCGTCCCGCGGCCAGGCGTGGCTGCCCATCTGGAAATCGGTCTGGTCGGGGCCGGCGATATCGAAGGCGTCCTCGTCCAGGATGACGGGCGCGGCTTTGAAGGGCTCGACGTGGAGCTGGTCGACGCATCCGGCAAGGCCGTCGCTACAACCCGGAGCGACTTCGACGGCTTCATCCTGTTCGAACGGGTTGCCTACGGGCGTTACACCCTGCGCCTAACGTCCGATTCCGCCGCCGCGGCGAGCGTCGAGCGCGCAATCGAAGGCACGGCCGAGATCAGTCCGGAAAAAACTGTGGTCCGCCTTGGTGCGATCCGTGTCCACAAGCTGGCCGCCATCGCGTCGGCCGGCGGCGGCTCCAGCCTCGGAAGCCCTCGTTAACCAAAAAGTCGCGCCAGACGACTTTTGCATCCGGCAGCGAATTGCATTGTAATTTCAATAAGA
>DASTVY010000304.1:0-2845 GCA_035758865.1 Sphingomicrobium sp.
GAGCGGATTGACCCTGACCCAGCGCTGCGGCTCGCCCTCGATGCGTTCGGGAAGGAGGCCCAGCAGCTCGCGGGCGATCGCCTTCTGGGCCGGTGCTACGCTGTCTTCCAGGTCGAAGATGACCGCATCGGTACCGCTCACCAGCGCCTTCATCATCTTCTTGTTGCTGTCCGCCGGGACGAACAGCCAACTGCGCGGCGGTGGCCCGCTGAAGCTCATGCCGGCTTTTTCAAAAGCAGCGCTGAGCGGCTGCACTTGCAGACCAGCTCGCCGCGTTGATTGAAGCTGCGATGCTCCCAAGTGACAATTCCGGCATTGGGACGCGATTTGCTTTCGCGCACCTCCAGGCATTCGCTCTCGCTGCGCAGCGTATCGCCGACGAACACCGGCGAGGGGAAGGTCAGCTTGTCATAGCCGAGGTTGGCGATCAGCGTGCCGAGCGTCGTGTCCGAGACTGAGACGCCGATCATCAGGCCGAATGTGTAGACCGAGTTGACCAGCGGCTTTCCGAATTCGCTGCCGGCGGCAATCTCATGGTCGAGATGCATCGGCTGTGGGTTGTGGGTGAGAGCGGAGACCAGCACATTGTCGGTCTCGGTGACGGTACGAGTCACTGCGTGGGCGATGACATCGCCGACCTGCCACTCGTCGAAAAAGCGTCCTGGCATGCGCCACCCTTAGGGTAGGCGGGGTTCGTCCTCAAGCGGCGGAAAGCTTGGCCTTCAGATCGCACATGCCGATGCGCTCGATCGCCTCGTCGCGGTTGTCAGCGCGAACGACATTGGCGATGTGGCCCAGCATCTGTCCGACGATATCGACCGCCTGTAGCGACAGGCCATGCTCGGCGACGACCTCGGGGCTCATTGCCAGTTCGTCGCCCATCATCACCAGCATGTCCCGGGCATGGTCGAGCTCGGCTGCGAGCAAATGGTCGAGCGGGGTGGGTACGCGTTCCATCCCGTTGCGGATAAAGGCTTATCCTTAAGAAGCGGTTTGCGGCAGGAGCAATTCGGCAATGCCTTCGGTAATGGCCTCGCCGTCGATCCGGTAAGCGGCATAGAGATCGGGTAGGTTTCCGGTCTGGCCGAAACGCTCAACCCCGAGCGGCGCGACCCGCTGGCCCAACACTCCGCCAAGCCAGCTGAGCGACGCCGGCGCGGCATCGCACAGGGTGACGAGGCCTGCACCGGGAGCAAGGCGTGAAAGGAGCTGTTCGATGTGGCTGGGCTCGCGCCGTCCGCCCCAGCGCGCTGACTGTGCCGCGGTCCAGCCGCGATGGAGCAGGTCCGGCGATGTGACGCTGAGCAGGCCGAGGCCGGGGATATCGGCGCTGAGCTCCTCCCAGGCCGCCAAAGCCTCGGGCATCAGCGCGCCCATGGCGACGATTGCCGCTTCGGCCTTGGGCCCGGGATGCTTCAGCCAATAGCCGCCATTCAATGCACCGTCGCGCCAGCCATCGTCGGCGCGTTCAAACTGCCGGATCGAGCGGGTCGACAGGCGGAGATAAGTGGATTCGCCATGCGGATCGTCGATCAGGCGAAAACCCTCCTCCATCATTGCCGCAAGCTCGTCGGCAAAGGCGGGCTCGTAATGGCGAAGGCCCGGCTGGCCGAGCGCGATAAGAGGCGGGTTGATCGACTGATGGGCGCCGCCCTCAGGCCCGAGCGTAAGGCCGGAAGGGGTCGCGACGAGCAGGAAGCGGGCATCCTGGTAACAGGCATAGTTGAGGCTATCGAGGCCTCGGGCGATGAATGGATCGTAGAGCGTTCCGATTGGCACCAGCCGCTGTCCGAACAGATCGCCCGACAGGCCAAGCGCGGCGAGCATCAGGAACAGGTTGGATTCGGCGATGCCCAGTTCGATATGCTGACCACTGTTGGACGCCGACCATTTTTGTGCAGACGCAATCTTTGCAGCGGCGAATACATCCTTCATTTCGCGCCGCTTGAAGAGGCCGCGCTGGTTTACGAAGGCGCCGAGGTTGGTCGAGACGGTAACGTCCGGCGAGGTGGTGACGATGCGGTCGGCAAGCGGATGGCCGGACTTGGCGAGGTCGAGCAGGATGCGTCCAAAGGCCGCCTGGGTCGACTGCTCCTCGCCGTGCGGCGCGGGAATCGCAGGGATCGAAAGCTGACCAAATGAGCGAGCCCGCTTTTCTCGAGCAATTCGCGTCCGCTCCAACACCGCTTCTACCCCGGGCTTTTCATTTGAGCCGATGCCGGCCAGCGGCTCCCATTCGGATCCTTCTTTGACGCCCATCGCATCGCGCAGCGCATGAGCCTGGGTGGGGTTCATTAGCCCGGCATGATTGTCCTTGTGCCCGGCAAAGGGCAGGCCGAAGCCCTTGACCGTCCAGGCGACGAACAGGGTAGGAACGTCGTCCTGGGCCGCGTCGAACGCCTCGACCAGCGTCTCCATGCAATGGCCGCCGAGATCGGTCATCAGCGCGGCCAGCGCATCGTCATCATATGCCTTAAGGAACGCTGCTGCCTTCTTGCCGACGTCGGTCTCGATGCGAGATCGCCACGCTGCCCCGCCCTGATAGAGGAGGGCGCTTTGATCGGCGTTGGGCAGCTTATCCAGCCATTCGGCGATCGCCGGATGCCTTTCCAAAGCCGCGGCCAGTTTCTTGCCGTAGCGCAGCTCGACCGTCCGCCAGCCGCACGAGCGGAAAATCTCGTCGAACCGTTCGAACATTCGGTCTGCGCTGGTCGCATCGAGGCTTTGCCGGTTGTAGTCGACGATCCACCAGCAATTGCGGATGTCATGCTTGTGGGCCTCGATCAGGCATTCGTAGATATTGCCCTCGTCCAGTTCCGCATCGCCGATCAGCGCGACGAACCGG
>DASTVY010000352.1:0-2368 GCA_035758865.1 Sphingomicrobium sp.
CCACGCCGTCCGCGCCGTCGAAATCGCTCAAGGCGCCGAGCAGGTATCGGAAGGTGTTGCGGAGCTTTCGATACTGGTCGGCGACCCCGCCCAGGATTTCCTTCCCGATGCGGTGATCCTCGGTGAAGTCGACCGACAGCGCCCACAGCCGAAGAATGTCGGCGCCATGCTCCTTCATCAGGTCGAGCGGGCTGATCGTGTTGCCAAGGCTTTTCGACATCTTCATGCCCTTCGAATCCATGGTGAAGCCATGGGTCAGCACCTGGTCGTAAGGCGCCCGGCCGCGCGTCCCGCAGCTCTGCAGCAGCGACGACTGGAACCAGCCGCGATGCTGGTCGGATCCTTCGAGATAGAGGTCGGCCGGCCAGCGCTGCTCGGGCCAGTGGCCGCTTTCCAGCGTGAAGACATGGGTGCAGCCGCTGTCGAACCAGACATCGAGGATGTCCGTCACCCGCTCGTAATCCTCGGCCTGATAGGCGTTGCCGAGATAGTCCTGCGCGCGCTCCTCGTCCCAGGCATCGACTCCTTCTGCCCTGATCGCGGCGACGATCCGCTCGTTGACCTCATGGTCGACCAGCAGCTTGCCGGTCTTCTTCTCGACGAACACCGCGATCGGCACGCCCCACGCGCGCTGGCGGCTCAGCACCCAGTCAGGGCGGCCCTCGACCATCGATCCGATGCGGTTGCGGCCCTTGTCCGGGACGAAGCGGGTGTTGGCAATCGCCGTCATCGCCAGTTGGCGGAGGCTTGCGCTTTCGTCGTCGGCAACATGCGCGCCATCGATGAGCGCGCCGCCTTCATTTTCCCACCGCTTTTCGGCCGGCGTTTTCCAATGGTGGTGGCCGAGTGGCATGTCCATTGCCACGAACCACTGCGGAGTGCAGCGGTAGATGACCTTGGCCTTGGACCGCCAGCTATGCGGATAGCTGTGGTTGAAGTCCGCGCTGGCAGCGAGCAGCGCACCGGCCTCGCGAAGGTCGTTGTTGATCGGACCGTCTGGCGCGTTGAACTTGGCATTGATGACGCTGCCCTGTCCGCCGAGCCACAGCCAGTCCGGCCGGTAAAAGCCTGCCGCATCGACCGCGAACTGCGGGTCGATGCCGTGCGCCTTGCACAGCTCGAAATCATCCTCGCCATGGTCGGGCGCCATATGGACCAGGCCCGTGCCCTGATCGGTGGTGACGAAGTCGCCGGGCAGGAAGGGACGCGGCGTGGCGAAGAAGCCACCAAGATGATGCATCGGGTGGCGAACGATAGTGTCGGCGAGGTCCGAGCCGCGATAGGTTCCGAGCGCATGTTCCTTCAGCTCGAACGGCTCGGTTAGTCCTTCGGCATGCGGGCCTAATCCGGTTCGTTCGAAGAAGCTGGAAAGCAATTGGGTCGCCACCAGGAAGCGACGGCCATCCGGTTCAGGCGCCCGGTAGAGATGGTATTCGACCTCCGGATTGTATGCGATGCCCTGGTTGACCGGGATCGTCCAGGGCGTGGTCGTCCACACTACTGAATAGGCGCCAACCAACTCCGGGATCGGGCTTTCGACAATCTCGAACGCCACATCGATCTGGGTCGAGACGATGTCTTCATATTCGATCTCGGCCTCGGCCAGCGCGGTCTTCTCGACCGGCGACCACATCACCGGCTTGGCGCCGCGATAGAGCTGGCCGCTCTCCGCGAACTTGTAGAGCTCGTTGACGATCGTCGCCTCCGCGTCGAACGCCATCGTCAGGTAAGGATTGTCCCAGTCGCCGGTGATCCCAAGCCGCTGGAACTGTTCCCGCTGCACGTTCACCCAATGCTCGGCATAGGCGCGGCACTCGGCGCGGAACTCCTTGGGCGGGACCTCGTCCTTGTTGAGCTTCTTCTTGCGGTACTGCTCCTCGATCTTCCATTCGATCGGAAGGCCATGGCAGTCCCAGCCGGGAACATAGGGTGCGTCCTTGCCCAGCAGAGTCTGGGTGCGGACCACCATGTCCTTCAGCGTCTTGTTCAGCGCATGGCCGATGTGGATGTCGCCATTGGCGTATGGCGGACCGTCGTGGAAGATGAACTTCTCGCGCCCGGCGCGGCTCTTGCGCACCTGGCTATAGAGGTCCTGCTCCTTCCAGCGCGCTGCAATGACCGGCTCCTTCTGCGGCAGGCCGGCCTTCATCGGGAAATCGGTCCGGGGCAGAAAGACGGTAGAGCGATAGTCGGGTTTCACTGGGGCTTCGGGCTTATCTGACATTGGCCGCGGCATTAGCGGGCGCGCGCCAAGATGCAAACCTCTAGCCTAGTAGCTGCTTCGCTTGCTCGGCGTCCTTGTCCATCTGCGCCTTCAGCGCATCCAGCCCATCGAACTTCATCTCAGGCCGTAAATAGTGGTGCAGTG
>DASTVY010000389.1:0-5827 GCA_035758865.1 Sphingomicrobium sp.
GTCGAGGTCGAGCTCCTCCGCCGCACCCTCGCGGGCGAACCGCCTCAGCCGGCGTAGCGCGACCTTGATGTTGCGCGTGCCCAGTTCCTGGGTGCCGTCGAGGTCGCGGAATTCGCGTTTCTCCCACACCTTGATTGCCCTGCCGTGCCTGCCCGGCCCGCCGATCCGCACGCCTTCGGGGTTGTATCCGCCATGGCCGAAGGGGGAGGTGCCGCCGGTGCCGATCCACTTGTTGCCGCCCTGGTGGCGACCCTGCTGCTCGGCCAGCCGGTCCTTCAGCGCCTGCATGATCTCGTCCCAGGAGCCGAGGCTCTTGATTGCTTCCATCTGCTCGGGTGTGAGATAGGCTTCCGCGACCATGCGCAGCCAGTCTTCGGGAATATCGGCGCGGACCTCCTCGCCGACCGCGACAAGGCCCTTGAATACCTCCGCAAACACCCGATCGAAGCGATCGAGCTGGCTTTCGTCATGAACGAAGGTGGCGCGGGCAAGGTAGTAGAATTGCTCGGGGTCGGCCGCGATCACGTCCGCATCAAGCGCCTCCAGGAGCAGAAGATGCTCCTTCAATGATGCGGGAATGCCTCCGCGTCGCAATGCTTCGACGAAACCGATGAACATACCGACGCCTTAGCGCGCCGAATGACGGTTCGCCATCGTTCGCGTGGTTAACCACCCCTTAGCGATTGGCCGCTAAGCCATGTGCAGTTCGCAAGTGGGGAAGTGCGTCTGATGGCCACGCTCGGGATTGAAGAAGTAACGGAAAACGCCATTCGCGCCGTGGCGCGCGACTGCGGCTCGCTGTCCATCGAATGCAGCGACGTCGCCGGCTATGTCGAAGGCGTTGCCGAGCGGATCGGCGAGCATCTGAAGGTGCTCGACACGCTTGAGGAAGTGACCACTCGCCTGCTTGGCGACCAGGCCCGCGTGTCCGATTCGACGGACGAAGCCCGGCTGCTGTCGGAGCAGGCCAAAGCGAAGCTCGAAGCAGGCCGCGAGGCAATCGAGGGCACCATCGCCGGATTCAAGGGCCTGACCGAACTGATTGTCCAGCTGGGCGAGCGGATGGCCGGTTTCGCCTCGGCGATGAACCAGGTCCAGACGGTTTCCTCGACCATCGAGACCATCGCTCGCAAGACGAATATGCTGGCCTTGAATGCGACCATCGAAGCCGCCCGCGCCGGCGATGCCGGCCGCAGTTTCGCGGTGGTTGCCGCCGAGGTGAAGAAGCTCGCTCATGATACCCGGGCCGCGACCAGCCAGATCGCTTCGACCATCGGCGAGCTGACCCGCGAGGCGAGCGCAGTCACCAGCGAGATCAAGACCGGGGTCGAGCGTAGCCGCGCCGCCCAGACCGGTTTCAGCCAGATCAATGACACGGTCAAGGAAGTGACCGAAATCGTCAGCATGGTCGACCGCCAGACCGAGGGCATCGCCCATTCGACCAGCCTCATTCAGACCAGCGTCGACCGGGTGAAAGCGGGACTTAGCGAATTCGCCGGCGATGCCCGCGACAATGGCGGCCAGCTGATCAAGGCGCAGAAGCGTCTCAGCCATCTCGAAATGCTGTCGAACAACATGCTCGACACGCTTGCCAACTCGGGGGCGGAGATCGACGACACGCCGATGATCCTGCTGGGCCAGGAGGCGATGCGCGCGATCACGACGGCAGTCGAGCAGGGCATTGACCGCGGCGACATCAGCATGGAGCAGGTGCACGACCGCAACTACCAACTGATCGAGGGGTCGAACCCGCCGCAATACAACAACGGCTTCTGCGACTTCGCCGACAAGCATATCCGACCGCTCCTGGACCGGTTCAAATCGAAGGAGCCGCGGATCATCGGCTCCGCGATTACGAACCTCGACGGCTATCTGCCGACGCACCTCAGCGAGCGTTGCCACACGCCGGGCCCGGATCCGGTTTGGAACGACGAGCATTGCCGCAACCGGCGCATCTTCATGGACGAGACCACCCGCAAGGCGTGCGAAAGCGACAGGCCGGCAACGCTCGCCACCTACCGCATGGAGCTGGGCGACAAATATATCCCGGTGAAGAATGTGTTCGTGCCGATTTACTTCAAGGGTCGGCGCTGGGGTAACTTCGAACTGGCTTATCGGGACGAGTAGTTGGGCCTGGACGGCGGCCTAGTGCTGCCGACGGGCCATGAACGCCAGCCGTTCGAACAGCATTACGTCCTGCTCATTCTTCAATAGTGCACCGTGGAGCGGCGGGATCGCCTTGGTCGGATCGCGGGTCTGCAGAACCTCGAGCGGCATATCTTCATTGAGGAGCAGCTTCAGCCAGTCGAGTAGCTCGCTGGTTGACGGCTTCTTCTTGATGCCCGGCACCTCGCGGATCTCGTAGAATATATCGAGCGCCCTGCTTACCAGCATCTTCTGGATGCCGGGGAAATGGACGTCGATGATGTCGATCATCGTGTCCCGGTCAGGGAAGCGGATGTAGTGGAAGAAACAGCGGCGCAGGAAGGCGTCCGGCAATTCCTTCTCATTGTTCGAGGTAATGACCACGATCGGGCGGTCTACGGCCTTCACCGTCTCGCCGGTCTCGTAGACATGGAATTCCATCCGATCGAGTTCCTGCAGGAGGTCGTTGGGGAATTCGATGTCGGCCTTGTCGATCTCGTCGATCAGAAGCACCGGAAGCTCGGGGGAGGTGAATGCGTCCCACAGCTTGCCGCGCTTGATATAGTTGCTGATGTCATGGACCCGCTCGTCGCCAAGCTGTCCGTCGCGAAGGCGGGCGACGGCATCATATTCATACAGTCCCTGGACGGCGCGCGTGGTCGACTTGATGTGCCATTCGATGAGCGGCGCTCCCAACGCCTCGGCGATCTCATGGGCGAGGATCGTCTTGCCGGTGCCCGGCTCACCCTTCACCAGCAGCGGCCGGCGAAGCTGGACGGCTGCATTGACCGCGACCTTCAGGTCGTCGGTCGCGACATAGTTTGAAGTGCCTTCGAAGCGCATGGCCCCGCCCTATGGGGCAGAGGCGCGCGGTGCAAGCTTGGCTTAATAGTCGCCGCGGGCTGCGGCGCGGGCCTCGAGCAGGTCGAACAGGCCGCGGTTCTGGAGCAGCAACTGCTCTCCGCCGAAGCCGAGGGCCCGCTCGCTGGCGATGCCGTCGGTGCCTTCGCCAATGACCCGGACGATCGAGTCCCGGTCCGGAAGGACCATGGCCGGCTTCTGCATACCGATGCGGTCGGCGGCGCGATCGAGGACGGCGCGGACCGCCGGCCAGTCGGCCATCAATGCGGTCGCCGCTCCCAGCGAGCAGCCGCGGCGCTCCGACTTGGCGAGGGTTTCGACCGCATGGCGCTGGTTGACCAGCGTGGCTTCGGTTTCGGCTGCCCCCGGTGTCGAGGGCAAGGGACCGACCGAGGCGGTCAGCCGGACGAGGTAGAGCCGCTCGCGCTCATAGGCATCGGATGCCTCGCGCAGCCAGTCGCGGACCGGGCCGGCAGGGCAATTGCCAAGCGCAATTTCGATTAGGCCAGGATAGCGGCCGTAAAGCGAGCAGAAGAGATGCACCGCATCGGCGAGATCGCGATTGGCGGCAGGTCCGCTCGCGCCGATCAGCGCGAGACGGTAGGAGTGATCGACGCATCCTTCAGATTCGACCCGCGCCAGCTGTGCCTGGGCAACGCCCATCGCCGACCGGTCTACTGCCTGATTGATCGCCATTCCTTCAATCTCCTCAACCTGCGCAAGGTTCTGGCGATGAACCTTAGGTCCGCTTTCTATCCTGGTTCCGTAAAGACAGGGTTTAGGCGGACTTCATCTTTTGGTGAGCGAGGTTAAGAAACGGCTCAAATTGGCACGCTTTGCGCCGTCGAGGGGTCTTTAGCGCAAAAAACTGGGGATAAGTTGGATAGGATCGTCCCGGGCGGGATCCGTAAGGGGGCGGTCAAGGGCGCGGAGCCAGCTGCGCCTCCAAACCTAAGGGATTCGAATCCTGCCCGGGACGAACTGGTTAGGCGGCAATCGCCAATTCCTGATCCTCTGCGACCTCAACCGCCTTGGCGTCGACGACCTGCTCGGACGAAGGCTTGTTCGGTGCGAAATAGCGGGTAGCGGCGACAACCGCGCCAAGGGCGAGATATGCACCAATGGCGTACATCGGGGAGATGAAGACCGGCAAGACGAAGGCGAGCCGCAGCCACAGCGGGTTGAAGCCGAAGTCCTGGCCGATCGCTTCGCATACACCGAGGATGGTGTCGTTACGCAGTGGAAGCGGGGTCTGGTTCGTCATGGTTTCTTCCTTGTGGCTGTCAATCAGGGTGCTCATGCATGGTTAGATGCAAGTGCCGTGCCAATGACGGATTCAAGCTGTTTTTGCCTTGATCTAGCCCGTTGAGTTGGTGTGTGGCGCCAAATCCCGGGAGTGAGTTGGGAAATGCCGCCAACCCGCGATGCCCATATTTGGCGGCGGGTGCCAATTTCAATCGATTATCGGCTGAACGCCTTCTGCAAGTCGACGAGCGGTCATTCAAATTCGATGCGCGTCTTCTAAGGAATCTCGGTCGGCTAATCCTTGCTCCAGTCGACCGAATATGTCTCGAGATAGTCGCTGACCGCCGACCCAAGCGTTGGAGAGAAGCTTTCTTCTCCCAGTTGAGCGAACAGTCCGAAGCGCTTGAGCTTGTCCTTCACCGGATCCTTGAGTTCGGCGAAGCGAAACTCGATCCCCTCCTCGTGCAGCTCTTTCATCAATTCCGAAAGACTGTCGGAGGCGGTGACGTCGACGCTCGTTACGGGCTCGGCCGCGACCACGATTCTTTTCACCGGCGTTGGGGAAGCAGCGATCGCGTCCCGAACCCGGTCGCCAAACAGCTCGGCATTGGCGAAGAACAGCGGCGCGTCCCAGCGGAACAGGACCAGCCCGGGAACCCGTCGCGCCTCGGGGTATCGGCTAATGTCGTGATAGCCTTTGACGCCGTCAGCCCGGCCTAGCACGGCGAAGTGGGGCCGCCAGCCGTCCCACAGGAATTCGATGACGGCGATGGCGATGGCGATACCTATTCCGGGAATGGCTCCGAAAACGGCTACCCCGACCGTACACAGGATCGACAGCCAGAATTCCCAGCGCTGGATCCGGTAGATCCGCGCCAGATCGCCAAACTCGAACAGGCCGATCGCCGCCGCGACGACCACTGCCGCGAGCGCCGCATTGGGCAGGTCCTTGAACAGGGTCGGCGCGACAACGATCACCAGCGCGACGACCAGGGCGCCGACCACGCCGGTCATTTGCGATTTGGCTCCGGCCGCTTCCGCCACCGGTGTTCGCGACGAGCTGCTGCTGATCGGGAATCCCTGGAAGAAGCCTGCGGCAAGGTTTGCGGCGCCCAGCCCAATCATCTCCTGGTTCGGATCGACGCGCGTGTTGGTCCGGGCCGCGTAGGTGCGCGACAGGACGCTGGTATCCGCGAACGCCACGATTGCCACGGCGACGCCGCCGATCAGGATGGTGACGATATCGCCCGGCTGTATCCATGGAATGGTGAGGGCGGGGAGGCCTTGCGGTACCGGGCCGAGCACCTTGACCCCGGCTGTTTCGGACAGCCGCAACAGGGCGGCTGCAACCGTGGCGCCGATCACTGCCAGCAGGATCCCGGGAAAGCGGGTAAATCGCTTGGACAGCAGGATTACTGCCAGGGTTCCGGCTCCCAGCGCGGTGGCGGCCCAGTTGGCTTTTCCGCTAGTCAGCCCTTCGCCGATTGCCGCCAGGTCGCGAAGCGGGCCGCTGCTCTCGATCGAAAAGCCGAACAGCTTGGGCAGCTGGCTGATCAGGACCGCCAGTGCGATGCCA
>DASTVY010000162.1:0-6118 GCA_035758865.1 Sphingomicrobium sp.
GATGCGCAGAACGACGAATGCGATCGGAAGAGCGGGCGACGATGGGGTTGTTGCTGTCATGAGCAGCTACCTCCTTATATCGATTATCGATAAATCATTTATCGAATATCGTCAAATCGATTTTGAAGATGCTCGTTGGGCAGCTTTGCAGCCGGTCGGTGATTCGTGAGGCGCTGGGTTAGATCTTCGTAGGCGCCGCCGACTTCGTTCCGGTGGCCATCAGCTGGGCCAGGCGCGCCCTAAAGCGACCTAGCTCCGCACCTTCGAGCAGGGCTCGGCTGCCGAGCCGGACGCTGAGTGGATTGACCGCCGTGCCGTTGCGATGGACTTCGTAATGGAGATGCGGGCCGGTCGAGAGACCCGATGAGCCGACGTATCCGATCAGCTGGCCCTGCCGGACGAAACTACCCTGCTCCGCCAGCAGCCTGCTCATATGACTGTAGGTCGTGACGATCCCGCCGCCATGCGAGATGCTGACCTGGCGGCCATAGCCACCGGCCCAGCCTGAGCCGGTAATCTTGCCGTCGGCTGCGGCAACAATGGGGGCACCATAGCCGGCGCCGAAATCGATTCCGCGATGCATGCGGGCAAAGCGCAGGATCGGATGGACCCGTAGGCCAAACCCCGAGGTAATGCGGCCCGCGACGGGCCAGGCCATGGTTGCGACCTGCCGGCCGGCTCCGTTGGCGTCCATCCAGTCGGTCCGGCCGTTCAACGTCCATTTCATCAACCGGATGTTGGCGCCTCCCGCCCGTTCTATTGCAGCATAGAGCAGCGGACCTTCCTGGCTTTCCCCACTGGCTGAACGACGGTTGGCAACGATCAGGTCGAAGCGGTCGTCGGGACTGATCGCCGCACCGACGTCGATCTGGGCGCCGATTGCGCGCAGATATTCGCCGGCTGCCTGCGGCGAAACGCCCGACGCCCGGAGCGCCCAGTAAAGGCCATCGCCGACTCGTCCCCGGATCCGGAGCGGCCTGTTGTCCACCGACAGCTTCACCACCGACAGCTGAAGGCCTTCGGCGGCGCCGGTGACCGTGATGGAACGGTCCAATCCTGCGCGCAGCGCGATCCGCTCAATCGGCCGGATGCCGCTGGGGCTGCGGCGGCCAAGCCTGATCGAGACACTGGTTCCGGGCTTCACGCCGCCTGGCACAGCGGATGCGATCAGGCGCGCCGCCTCCCCAGCCTCCGCATAGGACACACCGGTCCGGCCGAGCATCCGGGCCACGCTATCCCCGTTGCCCAGCTTGGCGAACAGTTCGATAAAGGGCCGGTCCGGTGCCTCGCTCAGCGGTTGAACCAGCGAATTGGCAGCCATCCGGATTCCGGTTTCGGAACCCGACCCCAGCGGTGAGATGGAAATGGTGCGATATTGCGCGGCCTCGGTCGACCCGATCCGCTCCGACGGCACGGCCGGAAGCGGCTCAAATGGAGTGGGGGCGATCAACGCGACCAACGCGAAAAGTGACGACAGGGTCGCCACACCCATGCACCAACGGCGGGAAAGCGGCTCTTCGGCCAGATCCACGATCAAATCGAGGTCGCGAAGGCGCTTCCTGCGGCGTCCGAACGCAGGTGCGGGCGGTTGGACGACAGCGAACGCCGCCTGATTCCGCCATTGTGCGCGCATGTCGAGCAATTCCGCCCCCGGCTACCGGTCCTCGGCTCTCGTCATGGTTAAAAGAGGTTAAGTTCCAATAAACAGGATCGCTTCAACTGACCGCAAAGCCGCTTGCGCTTGGCCGCCGCTATGCCAATGTTGTGGCCATGTCCGCCCCTGGTGACGGCCTTGTCCGGGCCATTCTCGGCCCAACGAATACCGGCAAGACCTACTTGGCGATCGAACGGATGTGCGCCCATTCATCCGGAGTCATCGGCTTCCCGCTGCGTTTGCTTGCCCGCGAAGTTTATGACCGCGTGGTCCAGATGAAGGGCGCAAGCCAGGTCGCACTGATCACCGGCGAGGAACGGATCGTCCCGCCGGGCGCCCACTATTACCTCTGTACGGCTGAATCCATGCCGGTGCAGGGCGAGCGCGGCGACGACCCCGAATCCGGCCGAAGCTTCGCCTTTGCGGCAATCGACGAGGCCCAGCTGGGAGTCGATCCCGAACGCGGCCATGTCTTTACCGACCGAATGCTTCGAGCTCGAGGCCGCGAGGAAACGCTGATCCTCGGCTCCGACACGCTAAGGCCGCTGGTTCGCGAGCTTCTCCCCGAGGCCGAAATCGTTAGCCGGCCTCGCTTTTCGACCCTTCGCTATGCCGGCGCCGCCAAGTTGAGCCGGCTTCCGCCCCGCAGCGCAGTCGTCGCCTTCTCGGCGGAACAAGTCTATGCGCTGGCCGAGATGCTGCGCCGCTTCAAAGGCGGCGCCGCCGTCGTCATGGGCGCCCTGTCGCCCTCAACGCGCAATGCACAAGTCGCCATGTTCCAGCGTGGCGAGGTCGATTATCTGGTCGCCACCGACGCGATCGGCATGGGGCTGAACATGGATGTCACCCATGTGGCCTTCGCCGGTCTGGAGAAATTCGACGGGCACCGTGACCGGCGGCTCACCATTGCCGAAATGGCGCAGATTGCCGGCCGCGCCGGACGGCACCAGCGCGACGGAAGCTTCGGAACCCTGGGTCTTGGCGGGGATAGCGCGCCGGAGCTTAGCGAAGAGGAAGTGAACGCCATCGAGGAACATCGCTTCCGTCCATTGGATTACCTCTATTGGCGGAGTGCGGACCTCGATTTCACCAGCGTCACAGACCTCATTTCGAGCCTCGAAGCGAAAAGCGACGATCCGCTGCTAAAGCCCGCTCCGCTGGCGATCGACCTGGCCGTCCTGAAACTGCTGGCCGAAGATCCGGCGATTGCCGCTACGAAAGCCGCCAGGGCGCGGAAACTGTGGGCAGTTTGCGGGCTTCCGGATTTTCGCAAGGTCGGACCGATGCACCATGCGCGTATGGTCCGCCGCCTCTACAGCTATATCGGCGAGGGCGGGCATATCCCGCACGAATGGTTCGCCGCCGAGGTGGCCCGGCTGGATAATGTTGCCGGCGATATCGAGGCGCTGGCAGATCGCCTCGCCGGGATCCGGAGCTGGGCATATATCGCGCAGCGCGCCGACTGGCTGGCCGATCCGCCAAAATGGGCCGAGCGGACTCGTGCCGTCGAGGCACGACTTTCCGACGCGCTGCATGAGCGGCTGACCCAGCGGTTCGTCGACCGGCGCACGGCGGTGCTGGTGCGCGACATCGGCGCAAGAGGGTCGGATGCACTGCCGGTCACGGTCGCCGCGGACGGGGAAGTCAGCGTAGGCCCTGAGCCGATCGGCCACTTGGCCGGGTTTGAGTTCCGGGTCGATCCGTCTGCTCGGTTGGCCGACAAGCGCCTGCTGCTGGCCGCGGCGGAACGGCGACTTGGAGATGAGTTGGACCGCCGGGCAGCCGCGCTTTGCGCCGCACCTGACTCCGAATTCCGGCTGGTCGAGGATGGCCCTGGATTCGACCACGGCGGTCTTGCAATCGGTTGGGACGGCCATGTGCTGGCGCGGCTGGCGCCTGGCCGATCGGTCTTGGAGCCCGCTGTTAGGACCGCTCGAGCGCTCGATCGGCTGTCGGCCGAGCGACGAACCAAGCTCCGAAGCCGGCTGGAGAAGTGGGTCGAAGGCCAGATCTCGCGGCATTTGCCGGCCTTGCGGGCGCTGTCGAATGCCGCCGCCGATCCCAAGTCGACGCCTGGCGTGCGGGCACTGGCGGCAATGCTGGTCGACGCGGGCGGCCACCTGCCCCGGCGGGCGATCGCCGCCCAATTGGCGGCACTCGACAAGACCGATCGCCACGTCCTCTACCACCTTCGAGTCCGGCTCGGCGCATTGGACGTTTACGTGCAGTCGCTGTTGAAGCCCGCGGCGCAGCAGTGGCGGGCCGCACTGCTATCCGTGCGTTCAGGACTGACGATGCCGCGCCTGCCGCATCCTTCAGCGGCGACTTTGGACGGCAGCGCCGACCCGCGCGGCGCGGCGCTGGCATTCCGCCGGCTCGGCACCGATTGGCTGAGGATCGACCTTGCAGATCGGCTGGCGACACACGCCCATCATGTTCGCCAGCATGGCGGCGAGGACCCGGTAGACCGTGCGCTCGCAACCAGCCTGGGTCTCGACGAGCCAACCGTCCGCCACCTGATGGCCGAAGTGGGATTCGTCCCGGCCGGCGAGGCCTGGGCGTGGCGGGGACATCGCCGGCCGCGCCGCCGCGAGCCCCAAGGCCCGCGGCCCGGCAACGCCTTTGCCGCGCTGGCAGGGCTCAAGCGTTAAGGGGGCATGCGCCTCGACCGCTTTCTGTTTTTCATCCGGCTGGTGAAGAGCCGAACCCTCGCTCAGGCCTTGATCGAAGCCGGCAATGTCCGGCTCGACGGGCGGCGGGTAGCGAAGGCGGCAGAAGAAGTGCGGGTCGGCACGGTGATTGCGCTGCCCCTGCACGGCAAGGTCCGCATATTGCGAGTTATCGCCTTGCCTGCCCGCCGCGGGCCTGCGAGCGAGGCCCGAACCTGCTATGAGGAGCTTGGCGAGCCGGGCACGGCTGCGAACGTTTCGCATGAGGGCGCTACCAATTGACGGCAGGACCGGACCGACTTAGCCACGCCCCAAGAGAGGGAGCTTCTTCGCCATGACCTATGTCGTTACCGACGCCTGCATCCGCTGCAAATATATGGACTGCGTCGAGGTCTGTCCGGTGGACTGCTTTTACGAGGGCGAGAATATGCTCGCCATCAACCCCAATGAATGCATCGACTGCGGCGTATGCGAACCGGAATGCCCGGCAGAAGCGATCCTGCCCGACACCGAAAGCGGTTTGGAGAAGTGGCTCGAGCTGAATTCCACATTTTCGGCGCAATGGCCCAACGTCACCCGTAAGAATGACCAGACCCCCGCCGATGCCGATGAGCATAAGGGCGAGGAAGGCAAGTACGACAAATATTTCTCGCCCGAGGCCGGCAAGGGCGACTGACTTCCAGGACAGTCTGGGAGGCTGCCCGAAATCAGTCGGCGCGCATAACCTGCCGGGACATTTCCGAGCCAAGGCGATCGGTGGAGCCTCGCCAAAGGCGAAATATTTTCGCCACCGTTTTGAAATTTCCTGATTACGGTTAAACATGTGCGCTGCAGGGCGGCTTCGGGCTGCCGCTATACAGGGGGCCGCCATGTACAGAACCGCATTCGTCGTCGCTGCTTTGCTCGCTGCTACTCCGGCGCTTGGCCAAACAAGGACGGGCGAGCTGCCCGACCCGAACGACCAGAGCGACACGTTCAGCATTGGCGCCGGCGCCGGCATCGTTCCCGATTATGAGGGATCGGACGATTACGAATTCATCCCGGTGGTTGGGTTACGAGGCCGCTGGAACGGCTTCAACTTCTACACCCGGGGGACCTTCCTTTACGTCGACTTCATCCGGCGCGGCGACGGTCCGGTCGAGTTCGATCTAGGGCCGATCGTCGGAGCCCGTCTCAACCGAACCGGCAAGGTGGATGACAATGCGGTCGATGAGCTTCCCGAGCGCGACACGGCGTTCGAGGTCGGCGGATTCGCCGGAATTACCTATCACGGCCTCACCAACCCCTATGACGCCCTGAGCTTTCACGTCGACGTAACGACCGATGTAAGCGACGCGCATGGGTCGACGCTGGTTACGCCGACGATCGATTTCGGGACGCCGCTTTCCATGACCACCTATGTCGGCGTTTCGGCCAGCGCGGAGTGGGCCGGCGACGGCTATGCCGATTACTATTATTCGATCGGTCCGAACGGATCGCTCGCAAGCGGGCTTCCCCAGTTCGACGCCGATGGAGGCTTCAAGCACTGGCGTCTCAGCCTGTTTGCCAACCAGTCGATTTCCGGCGACCTGACCCAGGGCTGGTCGATCTTCGGGATCGGGCTCTACACCAAGCTGTCCGGAGATTTTGCGGATTCACCGATCGTCGATGATCGCGGCAGCTCCAGCCAGTGGTTTGGAGCGCTTGGAGTTGCCTATACCTTCTGAGTCGGGGGAGCAGCCAACATCTTGAATTCCAACCCGAAGGGGCTAGCCTGCAGCCGTTTTGCGGGGAGGAAGGATTGTCGCAAAAGCTG
>DASTVY010000051.1:0-5405 GCA_035758865.1 Sphingomicrobium sp.
GAGCTGGTGGGCCTGCTTCGCCAATTACGACGGCAAGGGCGGTGAGCCGGGACGCGACCACCGCTCGACGATGCTCGTGCGCTACTCGCCGGACTTCGTGGAGCAGGGGGCGTGGCTGTTCCCGGAGGAAGTGCTTCGGCGCATGGCTCCGCGAAGCTCGTCAGGCGGAGCCTGGAATGCCGATGGCCTGCTCTACGTCACCGGCCACGATGCGCCGGAGATCTACGCCCTGCGCTTGCCCCGGAATGGCCCTCGGCTCGAACTCGTCGCGATCGTTCCGACGGTTACCGCAGGGCAGGCAATCGACTGGGATCCCAAGGACCCACGCACCTTGTGGGCGATCGATCGCGGGACCTCGGAGATTGTCGCCAGCCGGATTCCGGCGGTTCATCCAAGGCCTTGAGTCGCGTCGCCGTCTAACCTCCGGGATGGGTAGAAAGCGGACATTAGCGTCCGGCCTCAGTTCAACCTGTCTTCCTCGCAGTGCATGATGCACGCGTCCTTGAGCGCCTCGAAGACTCGCCTGGCCGCGAGAGGGCTATGCCGGTTGTGAGGAAGCAGGTTGCCGTTGGCGATAGCGGTCGCAATCAGCGCCACGACCTTTCGATCGCCACCGGACAAGCCCTGATAGGGGTTTTTCATCTGTCTGCTCACGGGATCAACTCTTACCAAAGGCGTCGGGTCCGCCGCTTGCCGGAGATCAAGCACGGATGGGGGTTGATCTTGGCTCGGAGCCGGGAGTCCGAAATGGGTCGAAAGCTGACCTAAGCCGCCAATCTCCGGAAGGGCGGGAAAGGTGGACATTTGCGAGGGTCAGCCGCCTCCAGGCCCCTTGGCTTTCATCGCTCGGGGTTCGGGCAAGGTCGCCTCGGCGCGGATACCGCGGTTCCAATCAACCCGGTAGAGGTCGAAACGGCGGTCGGCCAAGTTGCGCACGGTTCCTTCGGCGCGTGCCCACGTAAGATCTGCAAGGTTCACATCGGCAATCGTCAGGGTTTCGATATTCTCGCTCGCCTCTGCTGCAATGCCGTCCCTCGCGAATGGAAAATCGCACGGCGTCAAAATACAGGATTGGGCATACTGCACGTCCATGTTGTCCACGCCTGGCAGGTTGCCGACATTGCCCGACAGCACCACGAAGCACTGGTTCTCGATGGCTCGTGCTTGGGCACAGTAGCGCACACGCATGTAGCCTTGACGGTTGTCGGTGCAGAACGGGACGAAGATGATACGCGCACCCTCGTCGACCAAGCGTCGCGCCAGCTCCGGAAACTCACTGTCATAGCAGATGAGCACGCCGATCGGGCCGATGTCCGTTTGTATGACGTCGACCGAGCTACCGCCCTTGATCTTCCACCAATAGGCCTCGTTAGGAGTGGGATGAATCTTTTCCTGGGCATGCACGGATCCGTCGCGCAGGCACACGTAGGCCACGTTTTGGATACTGCCGTCGTGCGTGCGCGTCGGATGTGATCCACCAACGATATTGATGTTGTACCGCAGTGCCATCCGGGAAAGCTCGGCCACAAACGGGGCGCGATGCTCGGTCATCCGGTCGATCGCAGCCATGGGCGACAGCGTCTCTGTCTCGAACGACAGAAGAGACATGGTGAACAGTTCGGGGAAAACAACGAAATCGGCGCGATAGTCGGCGGCGACGTCCACGAAGTATTCGACCTGTTTCACGAACTCGGCGAAGTTGCTGACAGCCCGCGCCTGAAGCTGAACCGTGGCAAGCCGGACGCTTTCAACTCCTCGCGGCACGCGGAAGGCCGGAGGTTCATTGGGATCCACGTAAGGGTTGCGCCATACCATGTGCGCAGCGAACCCGTCAGATTCCTTGTCAAACGGCAGGTAGTTGCGGAGGATGCCGATTGGCTGGAAGCCGTTCGCCAGCTGAAAGCCGATCACTGGGTCGCGTAGCCGGCCTTGCTGGACCTGCTCCAGATAAAGCTTTGGATCACCGACCTTGGATTTTGCGCGTGCGTAATTCGGAAGCCGACCACCGAAGACGATTCCACGCAGTTCCAACCGCTCGGCAAGGGCTCGCCGTGCTTCATAAAGGCGCTTGCCGATCCGAAGGCCTCGCTGCCTGTCATCGACCGCCATTTCGATACCGTAGAGCCAGTCACCGGTGGGATCATGGCGACTCCCGAACCCATTGCCCGTGATGGTCGTCCAGTCATGCGGCGCGAGGGCGACAGCTTCGTCGATCCGCGACGACGCACAATAGCCGACGATAGTGCCCTCAAGGACGGCCACGAACTGGCCCTCCGGGAAGTTGTTGATCTGGCCAAGGACCTGACCTGCGCTGTAGTTACCAAAGCCTGGGTACGCACGGCTGATGAGAGCGAGGATGGCGTTGACGTCGTCTGGGACGGCGACCCGCACCTCCAATTTGGCGGGGCTATTCCTGGGCACTCATGCCGCTCCTCTTCGGTTCATACGGTCCGACGGTCTTTAGGCGGGGCCTCGCAACGTCTGGCGGCACCCTTAAGGACGCTGATCTGTCGCTTACTTTCGTGCCTTCCGAGCAGCATACCGCGCATCTCGTGCTGCCTTCATTTCTTCCGGACTTGACGGCTTCAATCTGGCCGCCTTCAGCGCAGCAGCGGCATCCGTTGCTGCCCGCTCGGCCGCTTTGAGGGAAGCATTCTGGGCTTTGGCGGCTGCCTTTTCTTGAGCTTTGGCAGCCCGCTCCTCCTCCAAAGCTTGCTCCCGTGTTTCACGCTCTTGCCGCCGCGTTGCCATCAGTGCCTGGTCGACCGAGGGCCTTGCCTTCAGTTGATCCAAGGCCTTCTGCTTGGCCTTGCTGGCTGATGCGACACGATCCTGAAAAGAAGGGTCTTTAAACGAAGCCAAGAGCTATTTTCCTTAGTTAGGGATGCGGGCGACCTAAGTCGCTAAATGTTTCTTCTGCGAAGACGTTTCCTGCAACGGTGGCAGGAGAAGGATGGCGCCAAAGCGCACGTGGCGTCCGCAAAGGAGCGCGCAGCTCCATCAGAGCGGCTTGCTCAGACGATGCTTCTCTAGAGGGTACGTCGCGGGCACCGTGACCTTTGGCGTTCGCCAAGTGCGGGCTGCATTGCCGGCCAATCAGCTTCGTCTGCCTTCAGCCACTTTGCGTGCAGCATCCTCGTCCCGATAGGCCTGAGTCCTGCGCACCCGATCTGCCATATCGTCCCAAGCCGAAGCTGCGCTCAGACACCGCTCGCGGACGTTCAGCAGTTTACTGCCCACCGCTTCCGCTCGGCACTCGGCCGCACGTTTTTTGTAGAACTCCAAGGTCGACATGGGATCTGCCCTAATTGAGTGGAAAGCTCGCCCCGCGACAGGCGTGGAGCCAGGATGTAGAGGCTGTTCCAGCGATCTTGCTTGGTCGCGAAGGCGGGTGCGACCAAACCCCCGGTCATGGTGGAACGCGGGCATTGCATGAGCGCTGGAATCGTAAGCAGGATTGCTGGGCGGTAATCGCGTAGCTGTATAGTCCTATCGCCGCTCGACGATGAGTGCGAAAAGCTGATCGAGATTCTGTTGAGCATCCTGGACAACGGGATTGTCAGCATTGCCCGGCAGCGAAAGCGGCTTGCTCATGATATCGTGCAAGCTCTTCGTTTCAGCGTCCGTGAGCAGCTTTCTCTTTCGCAAGACGATGGCCAGGCTCAAGATCCCATTGAACGCAGCCACGTCGAGCGCTTGCTGGGCCTCGAGCAACTGCTGGGCCGTAAGGTCATGTTCGCCTTCAGTCATGCGAGTATCTCGCAGCCCTACTTAGACGCGAACTGCCCAGGTTCGGCGCCAAACTCGCGCTTGGCATGCGCACGAGCAGCCATCGCGCTCTTAAAAAGCTCGGGCTGCAAACTCGATGTCACGAGTGGATAGTTCCAGGAGTTAAAACGAGTCGTGCGGATGGTGATTCGAAACTGCCCATCCTCATCCTTGGCAATCAGGTACGGCGCAACGGCAGTTCTGGACATAGTAACCTCTCAAGCTGGAAGTGACGCCACTGCCAGCATGACTCGCCTCAAGAACTTGAGCGCGTCGAAACTGACTTGGCAGAATGGCGGACGCACTGGCGCCCGCCACCTGACCTTCAGGCGTTCTGGAGGTTCACAGCCGACGTCTTGCCGCGGCGATCGGTCTCGAGCTCGTAGGACACACGTTGTTCCTTGTTGAGCGTGACCATGCCGGCGCGTTCTACGGCCGAGATGTGAACGAAGGCATCGCTGCTGCCGTCTTCCGGCGCGATGAAGCCATAGCCCTTGTCGTTATTGAAGAATTTTACGGTTCCGGTGATCATGATGGGTTTTCCTTTGTCCCATGGGTGACGGGCATGCGCCAAGCTTGGCACATCCCGGCGTCTTGAAGCTCGAAAGGGACAAAGGGAGGAGCCGAGGCGGCCCATCATCCGTCGCAGGCGACGTTCAGCGCGATCCTATATAGTGACGTGCGCGTAAAAGGAAAGGACGGCTCACGTTGCGAACCATTGCGCGTGGTCGGAGTGGATCCGATTTTGATCCATCGGCGGAATGTCCGCAATGGGTCGAAAGTTGACAATCCATAGTCGTTGATTTCGAGTGGTGGCTGCAGCAGTTTGCCCGACGTGGAAGTTCGGGAAGCTTCATCAGCGGCTGACTACGGCGCAGTGGCGGGGCTGATGCGATCCTTCGTTGCTTGGCATTACGAGCGCCATTCCAGTGACCGACACATCATCGATAGCTACTTCGACCCTGCGGCTTTCGAAGCAGAGATGAAAGAACTGCCGGGCTACTTCTCCCCGCCTCGAGGCGCACTCCTTGTCGCAGAAGAGAATGGACACATCGCCGGCTGCGTCGCGCTGCGAGAGCTGCGGAACGGCGTGTGCGAAATGAAGCGGATGTTCGTCGCATCTGAGTTCCACGGCCGGGGAGTTGGTCAGGCGCTGGCCTGCGCTGTCATCGAGCGAGCGAGGGATCTCGGCTATCGCAAAATGATGCTTGATACAGGGCCAGCGCAGCGCGAAGCGCAGGGACTATATCGAAAGATCGGGTTCAAGGATGTTGAACCCTATTACGACCTGTCTCCCGAGCTGCGGGATTGGTTGGTCTTCATGGAGCTCGACCTAACCAGGTAATTTCCGCAATGGGTGGAAAGCGGACATTGCGTCCTTAAGGCTGGCTGGTAGCCTTGCGGGATGGATACTGTTTACGACCTTTGGTTCGTTCGCGAATACGAGCATCGCGAAGACACTCAACTTCACATCGGCATCTATGCATCGGAGGCGGACGCTGCTGCTGCCGTCGAGGCTCTCAAGGATAAGCCGGGCTTTCGCGATTATCCCGAGGGCTTCGATATAGTCCCCACTCGGCTGGGCCTGACGGGATGGCAGGAGGGTTTCGTCACAAACATTGGGCCGCCGCCTAAGG
>DASTVY010000093.1:0-4282 GCA_035758865.1 Sphingomicrobium sp.
GGGCATCCTCTATTTGAGCAGGCCGGAAGACTGCCAGGGCGGAACCGATTTCTTCCTTCATCGGGCAACCAATTCAGACCGGTTTCCGGTAACGCAGGAAGAGCTCGCGGCAAGCGGGTACGCCACCTTTGAAGAGGCCCACAAAGCTATCATCGATGGCGAGGGAACAAAGGCCGAGGCGTGGCAACCGCTCACCCACATCCCGATGCGATACAACCGCCT
This sequence comes from Sphingomicrobium sp., assembly GCA_035758865.1. GTDB lineage: Bacteria > Pseudomonadota > Alphaproteobacteria > Sphingomonadales > Sphingomonadaceae > Sphingomicrobium. The sequence continues at coordinate 223 of DASTVY010000093.1, forward strand.
GCTGCTTCTCCGCCCATGGCTGTGGCATACCGCCGGGCCGGGCTTCGGCGACAAGCCGGAGAACGGGCGGCTCGTCTACCTGATGTTCTTCCTCGCCAAACCCTAGGGATAGGTGACGGTCAGGGGCACTTCCGGAAGCGGGATGAACTCCTCCTCGTCGCCGGGCACCAGCGGGAAGCGGCGCGCTTTCCAGTCTTCCTTGGCCTGGTTGATTCGGTCGCGCGAAGAAGAAACGAAGTTCCAGAAGACGTGGCGCTGGGTGGCGAAGGCCTCGCCGCCGAGCAGCATGACCCGAGACGGAGTTTCGGCGCGCAGCGTCATGGGCTGGCCCGGCGCCAGGACATAGAGAGTAAAGGCTTCGAGCCGCTCGCCATCGAGGCTGACGTCACCTTCCGTAACGAGAACCGCTCGCTCGTCGGCGTCTGCGTCGATCGGGATGGTCGAGCCGCCGCCAAGCAGGATGTCGGCGTAGATGGTCTCGCTATGCTGGGTGACTCCAGCAGTCTTGCCCCACAGCGTGCCCATCAGCACGCGCGCGGATACGCCTTCCCCTTCGACCAGCGGCAGGGCGGTTCCGTCGACATGCTCGAATGCCGGATCCAGTTCCTCCTTGCCATCGGGAAGCGCAAGCCAGGTCTGCATGCCGTAGAGCGCGGGGCCGTCTGCACGCAGCGCCGAGGGCGAGCGTTCCGAATGGACGATGCCACTGCCCGCGGTCATCAGGTTGATCGCTCCAGGCTCGATCACGGCGCGACTGCCGATGCTGTCGCGATGCTCTATCGCGCCCTCGAACAGATAGGTGACGGTGGCGAGGTTGATGTGGGGGTGGGGCCTCACATCCATGCCCTTGCCAGGCGGGAGGCGCGCGGGCCCGAACTGGTCGACGAAGATGAACGGACCGACCATGCGACGCGGCCTTGACGGCAAGGTCCGCCGGACCTTGAACTCGCCTAGGTCGTGAGTGACGGGGATGATCGTTTCCATCAGCCTTCTCCCGGAGCGCTGGCCTTGATCGTCAATGCATGGACTCGCTCACGCATCAAGTCACCGAGCGCAGCGTAGATCTTCCGCTGCCGCTCCACCCGGTTCAGGCCGGCGAATGCGGCGCTTTCGATAATCAGCGCGAAATGGCTTTCGCCGCGTGGGTCGTGCCCGGCGTGCCCGATATGCTGGTTGCTCTGGTCCTCGAGTTCCATCCGGGTTGGCGAAAGCGCGGCCGTCAGCCGCTCAATCATCTGGCGGGCGACCGGTCCGGTGGAAGCTTCGGGCATCGCCCTTATATAGAGAGGTTTCGAGAGCGAGGAAGAATGCAGATCCTGGTGACAAAAGGCGAGCGCGCCGATTGGATCGAAGCAAGGCGCGACGACGGCTCCGTCGAGCGGGAAAACGTGCCGCACAAGGGTCCGATCGCGCATGACCTCGTCCATTTTGCAGTCGAGAGTGAATTGGAACTGGAGCGGGGCTTCTGGGGCTTGGTTGCGGCCGGCCACGCGCCTCAGCAGATTGCCGAAATGGCAAAGGCGGCCGGTCACGCCAGCGCCAAGCGAGCTGTGACTCCCGATCCGGAGTTCGTCGAGGCGATCCAGGTCGAGCGCATCGTCGAATCCTTCGAAGCCGAAACCTGGTCGCAAGGCTCCGACAATGAATCGCTTCGGGCGATGGCTCAGGCGGGCTGCGATCAATCGCTGGTTTCCTGCCCTTTGCTCACCGACGAGGCGCTCGATCGGGTCAGGAACAAGCTGTCCGGCCTGGCCGCTCAATGGGCCAAGCTCGCGGTAGGGGAGACAATGACCCTCGATTGGCCCTTCGCCAACCAGGCCGCCGCATGAGGACGACAAAATTCCACGGCAGGGTCGAGGGGTCGCATCGCCGCTGCTCCGTTCGCGGCTGCCGTGAGCCGGGCGAATTCCGGGCGCCGCTGACTCCGTCCGACTTCGACGGGCCGGGAAGCTGGCGCTGGCTCTGCCTCGATCATGTCCGCGAGCACAACGCCAGGTACAACTTCTTCGAAGGCATGAGCCCCGACGAGATCGAGGCGGCCCAGTCGCCCATCGCGGGCTGGGAGCGGGCGACCCGGGCATTCGCTCACGCCGAGACCGGTCCGGGCCCCGCCTGGCGCGATTTCGCCGATCCGCTCGATGCGATTGCGGCGCGGTTCCGGCCCGAGGCGCGCCGGCGTGCGGTGGACCGCTTCAGCGCCAAGGAACGGCATGCGTTGGGTGTCATGGGCCTCAAGGACGACACGGACCTGCACAAGGTCCGAAAGCGCTATTCCAAGCTTGTCCGGCGCTATCACCCTGACCGGAACGGTGGCGACCGCTCCTTTGAGAAGAAACTCGGTCAGGTTATTGAAGCCTGGCAGGTGCTAAGGGCTTCCAAGGCATTCGCATGACGCATTTCAGGCTCTGGACGTTCGAAGTTTCCGAGGAAGCCGAGGAACGATTTGTGGCGGCCTACAAGTCCGATGGCGACTGGGCGCGGCTGTTTGCGACGGCGCCGGGTTTCATCCGGACAGAGCTGTGGCGCGACGGGGACGGCATTTACCTCACTGCCGATTATTGGGAGTCAGTCACCGCATTCGAAGCCTTTCAGGCATCACTGGGCGAGGAATATCGCCAGCTTGATGCCGAACTGGAGGGCCTCGCAGGGATCGAGACATTCCTCGGCGCCTTCGACCTCGTCGATTAGCCTGCCGGGCCGCGAGTTCGTGCCCAGCGTTCGGTCCACCCGCCATGGAATGAACCCCATTCCCAGATCGCAATCACGAGGAAAACCGCCGTCGCTGCGAGATGCACAGTCAGCGGTTCCGGGTGGGCGATGTATGCCCACATGCCGAGGAGTGTGAACAGGATCAGCCCCACGCAGTGGGACAGGGGGAAGAGTTGCTGGCTGCTGGTCATCCGCTTGAACAGCATGGCGCCGCAGATGAACAGGACCGCTCCACCGATCAGTGCCGCCACATAATAGGGTTCAAGATGGCCGCCGGGATGGGTCAGCACCTGCTCATCGGCGACCGCGAGCACGACGATCCCGGCCACGATCGGGATGTGGCCGTAGGTATAGGCCTGCCGCCCGATCAGCCCGGGCCGGTCGTCATGCTCGATAAGCTCGCTTCCGCGCCGCGCCCCCACGTCGAAATAGATCCACCACATCGCGACCGAAGCGACGAAGGCGCTCAGGAAGGCGAGGATCGCCGCAGGCGAAGGGTCGAGCTCGGCGAAGGTGGCGCCGGTGACGATAATCCCTTCGCCAAGCGCGATGATGATGAACAGGCCGCATCGCTCGGCCATGTGGGCACCGCTGATCTGCCATTCATCTGGCGTCGATCGGCCGATTCCTGGCACATAGAAAAAGGTGAAGGGACCCGAATATTCGATTCCCAATGCGACTGCCCACCACAGCAGTCGGCGCATCGGGTCCGGATCGAGGCCGCCGATGATCCAGAGGATCGCCGAAGCTACGAAATAAAATCCGGCTCGCGCCATGTTGGTCGAGGTACCGCCGGGAAACCCTTCCCTGGCCCAGGCGGTGTAAAATGTCCGGCCCACCTGGATCGAAGCATAGGCCAGGGCGAAGGCGAGGCCAAACTCCTCGAACGCGCCCGGAATGGCGCTCGACATGACCATGCTGAGCAACATCACGATCAACAGGGCGATACGGACAGGCGCCCGAAGCGGATCGAGCCAGTTGGTCGCCCAGGCGGTATAGATCCATGCCCACCACACGGCGAGGAACATCACCAGCGTCTGCAGCGCACCCAAGAGCGTGTGATGGTCCAGCAGATAGTGCGACAGCTGGGTGACCGCGAAGACGAACACAAGGTCGAAAAACAGCTCCAGCGGGCTGACGCTGTGATCGGCCTCTTCGCGTGCGTCACGGAGATGGGAATGGCGAGGCATGCCTCATCAGGCGCATGCACGCATCTGAAACGCAAGCCCGCGGGATTACCCCTAATCGCGATCGGGCGCACCCATTGGGAAGAAGGCCCGATATGGCCGGCCCTCATCGACAGCCCGCGCGACCACGGGATGGGCCAGTAGTCGCGCCCGGTACGCAGCCA
>DASTVY010000154.1:0-13039 GCA_035758865.1 Sphingomicrobium sp.
CTTAACTTCACAAAAATGGCGTCGGTGCCCATGCAATTAGTGAAGTTAGTGAGGGCTTGGCGACCGGGCCGTCGCGCGATCTCCATGCTCGAATTGCCCCGGGCAATCCGGCGAGCCTCATCCTCGCTCGTCCCCCGGACAGCTTGCGCGCGGAGGTGGTGCCGCTTGGGGGACTCGAACCCACGACCCCATCATTACGAATGATGTGCTCTACCAGCTGAGCTAAAGCGGCATGGCCAGGCGAGGCTTGCGGATGCGCCCCTACACGCGCTGCTCCGCCCTCGCAAGCCTGTCCTGAACTTGTCTAAGGACCATCCTGAGCCAGCCGCGGTTGCCGAACATGCTTAACGGTTTCGCAACCCTTTCCGTTGAAATTGGGCCGTAATCGGAGTTTTGCGGGATTCTTGCGCGTGGACAGCTATTCGGAACATCCCAGCGAGTATGACGGGCCGGCCTGCGCTGCCGATCCGCAGCTTGACGTCTCCCTTGAAATCGGCGGTGATGAGCGCCGCATGCACGTCCGCGCTTACAACTACTGGTGCTCGCTTCTCGACGGCCGCGACTATCCGTCGATCGAGGATCTGGAGCCAGGCGACATCGAGGATTTCGGGCCGCATTCGGTGCTTCTCGACTTCACCGAAGGCCGCGACAATCCCGCGACGCCCTATATCGGGACCGCGATCCGCGAAGAGTGCGGGATCGGCGACGACATCAAGGGCATCGCTGACGTGCCCAGCCGGTCGCTGCTGTCGCGCCTGACCGACCATTATATGCAGATCATCGCCAACAGGTCCCCGGTCGGGTTCGAAGCGGAGTTCGTCAACCAGCGCGGCCGCTCCATCTGCTATCGCGGCATCCTGATGCCGTTCAGCTCGGACGGCGATACGATCGATTTCATTTACGGCGTGATCAACTGGAAGGACCTGGGCGAGGGAAGCGATGCGCCGAAGATCGTCCATGCCGAGTTTCCGCCGCTGGCGCCCGAGGCCGAGGAGGACGAGGAAGAAGAGGTCCTCGAGCTCGATGAAGCCGATGCGCTGGAGCCTGACGCGGACGACACGCTCGAGCTTGTCGACACAGTGCCCTTTGCGACCGGCGAGCCGGAAGCAGAAGAGGAAGCTGAGGCACAGCCGGTCGCGGTCCCTCATCTTAGCTGGGAAGACGGCCCGCTGGCCGATCCCGAGCCGCTCGTCGAGGCTGAAGAAGAAGAAGAGGCCGAGATCGAGCTGGAGGCTGACGCGGGTCTCGCCGACCGGCTATGGGCCGCGCGCGAGAGCGCCGAAGTCTGCAAGCAGGCCGACGGACGCAGCCGCGTTGCCCTCTATCGCGCGCTGGCCATGGCCTATGACTTCGCGGTGGCTTGCCGGCGGGTTCCCGACGAATATGCCGAGATCCTAGACGATGCCGGCGTGAAGTCGCAGGCGCGGGCTCCGATGACACCGATCGTAAAGCTCGTGTTCGGCATCGATTATGACAAGACGCGCCTGACCGAGTTCGCCGCCGCGCTGAGCTATGCCGAGCGCCAAAATGTCGATTTCGGCGGCTTCCAGCAGTTCGTCGAAGAGGCCGACGGCGGCCTCAAGGGGCTGGTCGCGGCCGAGCGCAAGGCCCGTCGTCCCGACCAGCCAGGCGAGGACAAGGTCGAGGCCGGGAAATCCGCGCTACGCGCCGCGCCGACGATCCCGCTGTCGCAGCTTCCGACCAACCAGGAATTCGCGCTCGTCCTGACCCGCCGCAATTCGGACGGGGTGCATGAAGTGGTCGAGCTGGTCGTCGACAGTGCCATGCTGGACCGCGCCATCCGCCGCGCCGCAAGCTGAAGTCAAGACGTCAACTTTACCTTCCGGCTGTTGCCTTAAGCGCTCTGCGGGACTAGGCCGCGCCCAAACGCGGACTGGCGGAGCAACAGCAGAACATGACGGTTATCACGCGCGCGGAAGCGTCGACGGTCGACGCCTTGCAACAAGCGCTGATTGACAACGCGCTTACCGGCGAAATCGACGGCTTCAGTCACGAGGAGCAGGAAGAGGCCGCTAGGTTCATCGCCGAAGTGGCCTTCAAGCGCCGCAAAGGCGAAGTCTCGATCCGCCTGGAATCCACCGGAGGCGAAGCCGGCCGCCGCCGGATGCGCCTCGGCATCATCAACGATGACATGCCGTTCCTGGTGGACTCGATCGCCAACGCAATCGCCGGCCGGCACCTCACCATCCACCGTCTGCTCCACCCTGTGGTCTGCGTCGACCGCGACGAGGGCGGCTCGCTGCAGGCATTGGAACCGCTTTGTGACGATCGGAACCGCCGCGAGTCGATGATGTACATCGAGCTCGATCGAACCGATGCCCGTGGCCGGCGCGAGTTGGTCGAGGATCTCCACGCGGTTCTGACCGACGTGCGGGCCGCCGTCCGCGACTGGCCGATGATGCAGGCCCAGATGCGGGCCGACGCCGCCAAGATCGAGGATCCGGAAGGCGGCGCATTGCTCAACTGGTTCGCCGACGGCGCACTCACCCTGCTCGGCTATGAAGTTGAGCGGCCGGGCGAAGAGCCGTCGAACGCGCTGGGCATCTTTTCCATCCCGGGCGCGCCCACCGACAAGGGCGGCTCGGTAGGTGCGATCCGCTATTTCGAGGCCGGCGGGGCCGTCCCGCTGATCGCCAAGGCGGAGCGCAGGTCGACCGTCCATCGCCGCGTTCCGCTGGACCTGATCGTCGTTCCGATCCGCGAGGGCAGGAAAGTGACCGGAATTGGCGTTCATGCCGGCCTGTGGACCAGCCAGTCGCTAATCCAGCCGACCGAGGATGTGCCGTTGCTTCGCCGCCGGCTGAAGGAATTGGACCGGGAATTCGGTTTCGATCCCCACGGCCACAGCGGCAAGGCGCTTCGTCACGCCGTGGCTTCGGTACCACGCGACCTGCTCGTCAACCTCAGCGAGGACAGCGGGCGCGATCTCATCACCATGGCCATGTCCTTGGCCGACCGGCCGCGTCCGGCTCTGTTGCTCGCCCGAAGCATCCTCGGCGGGCATTTGTTCGCCTTCGTGTGGTTGCCGCGTGACGAGCTCAACACGGAACGCAGGCTCGCCGTTGGCGAGCTTCTCGAGGAAGCGACCGGCCGCCCGGTGACCAGCTGGTCCGTCGAGCTTGGCGAGGGCGATTTGGCGCTGGTCCGCTATACGCTCGACATCGAGCGCACGGACGAGACTCCGGACGTCCGGGAATTGAACCGCAAGCTCGATGCAATGGTCCGCGGTTGGGAGCCAGGCGTCGAAGAGGCGCTGATCGAGCGGGTCGGCGCGGGGCGGGCCACTCGTCTGACCCTGACCTATGCCGGCCTGTTCCCCGACTATTATCGCAACCGCACGAGCGCCGAGGAGGCAGCCCAGGACATTCTCAGGCTTAACGGCCTACACGATTCAAGTGATCGCGACGCGCGGCTTCGCCTTGAAAAGGTTGACGGTGAAGAGCGTCTCCGCCTCAAGATGTATCGGCGTGGCGGACTGATCCCCCTGTCGGATGCGATCCCGGTGCTGGAGAACTTCGGCTTCAGAGTGCTGGCGGAAATCCCAATTCAGCTTGAAGGCGAGGTCGAAGCCCATATCCACGATTGCTTGCTTGAGCTGGCAGATGGCGTGCCGCTTGACGATGTCATGGCGCGTGCCGACGTCATTGAGCAGGCGATTGCCGATGTGCTCTCCGGCAAAAGCGAGAACGACGCGTTCAACCAGCTTGTCCTCTATACCGGTCTGGAGCCACGTCCGGTCGTATGGCTCCGTGCATGGTTCCGATACATGCGCCAGACCGGCGTCGCGTTCAGCGTTGCGACCGTCGTCGACGCGCTCCGGCGCGCACCCAAGGCGACCGGCGCTCTGGTTCGACTGTTCGCCGCCTCGCACAATCCAAAGACCTCCAGCGGCCGTGAAGCAGCGGTCAAGCAGCGGTCCGCGGACTTCGAAGACGCGCTGAAGGACGTCCGGGGAATCGACGATGACCGCATCCTGCGCCAAATGCGCGCGGTTGTCGGAGCAACCCTTCGCACCAATGCCTTTGCTCCTCAGGCAGCCGAAGCACTGGCGTTCAAGATTGATTCCAAGCAGGTGCCGGGGCTTCCGGCCCCCGTGCCCTATCGCGAGATCTGGGTTTACAGCCCACGCGTAGAGGGCATCCACCTTCGGGGCGGGCCGATCGCCCGCGGCGGGCTGCGCTGGTCCGATCGGCGCGACGATTTCCGCACCGAAATCCTCGGGCTGATGAAGGCGCAGCTGGTCAAGAACGCGGTCATTGTGCCGACTGGGGCCAAGGGCGGTTTCTATCCGAAACAGCTGCCCAACCCCGCGGTCGACCGCGATGGCTGGCTTGCGGAGGGAACGGAAAGCTATCGCACATTCATTCGATCGCTGCTGTCGGTCACCGACAACATCGTCGAAGACAAGGTGGTGCACCCGGCCGATGTCGTCATTCATGACGATGACGACCCTTATTTCGTCGTTGCCGCCGACAAGGGCACGGCGACCTTTTCAGACGTCGCCAACGCCATTGCGCTCGATCGCAACTTCTGGCTGGGCGACGCTTTCGCGTCCGGCGGTTCCAATGGCTATGACCACAAGGCGATGGGCATCACCGCCAAGGGTGCATGGATCTCTGTCCAGCGCCACTTCCTTGAAATGGGCATCGACGTGCAGTCCGAACCGGTGCGCGTTGCCGGTTGCGGCGACATGTCCGGCGACGTATTCGGCAACGGCATGCTGCTGTCCAAGGCAATCAAGCTGGTCGCGGCATTCGACCATCGCCACATCTTCATCGATCCCGATCCCGATCCGGCCAAGAGCTGGATTGAGCGTGAGCGCATGTTCAACCTGCCGCGCTCCAGCTGGGACGATTACAATCGCAAGCTGATGTCGAAGGGCGGCATGATCGTGCCGCGCAGCCAGAAATCGATCGAGCTAACCAAGGAAGCGCGGGCAGCACTCGGCATCGAGGAAGAGACGATCGATCCGGTCAGTCTCATTTCCGCGATCCTGAAGGCGCCGGTCGACCTGCTGTGGTTCGGTGGAATCGGCACCTACATCAAGGCCAGTCACCAGACCAATGCGCAGGTCGGCGACCCGGCGAACGATGCGCTTCGTGTGGACGCGAAGGATGTCCGGGCCAAGGTAATCGGCGAAGGTGCGAACCTTGCCATCAACCAGCCTGCCCGCATTGAGTTTGCCAGCCATGGCGGCCGGATCAACACCGACTTCATCGACAATTCGGCCGGCGTCGATTGCTCGGACAACGAAGTCAACATCAAGATCCCGCTCAATCGCGAGATGCGTGAAGGTGGCCTCAAGGAAGAGACGCGCAACAAGCTGCTGGCCGAAATGACCGATGAGGTCGCCGAGCTGGTGCTTGAGGATAACCGGCTGCAATCGCTGGCCCTGTCGATCGCGGAATCGCGCGGCCCGGCCGGCATTCCTGGCTTTGTCCGGTCGATCGAAATGCTGGAATCGCTGGGACGTCTCGATCGCAAGGTCGAGGGTCTTGAAAGCAGCGATGTCCTCCTCCGCCGCCGTGCCGACGGGCGGGGCCTGACTCGGCCCGAGCTGGCAGTGATCCTGTCGATGTCGAAGATGACGTTGCAGGACGCGGCCGAAGAGCTCAAGCTGGCCGACGATCCGACGATGGAAGGCGAGCTCATGGCTGCCTTCCCTGAGCCGATGCAGAAGAAGCACGACGACGCAATTCGTTCGCATCGGCTGCGTCACCAGATCATCGCGACCAAGGTTGCCAATCGTCTGGTCAATCGACTGGGGCCGAGCCTTCCGCTCGACATGACCGAGGAAGAGGGGGTTGGCCTGCCTCAGGTTATCGTCGCCTTCCTCGTTGCCGAACGGTTGCTCGACCTGAAGAGCCTGTGGGCGAAGATCGAACAGGCCCAGATGCCCGAGCCCAAGCGCATCGAGCTGTTTGCGATCGCCGCCAAGACGATCCGGGCGCATATCGGCGACGTCATCCGCGCTGCGGCCGGCGACACTGATGTGGCGCAGGTGTGCGAGATGCTGCAACCCGGACTTGCAAAGGTCGGTGCCAAGACCGCGGGCCTTATTCGCGCCGAGGTCAAGGGGGAGTCCGCGGCCCGCCGGGTGCAGCTGACGGAATTGGGTGCGAGCAAGGAAATCGTCGAAAGGCTTGTTCGGCTTTACGAGCTGGATGGCGTGTTCGGTATCGCCGCGCTGGGTGCGCGCAAGGAGCTTGACGAACTGGCGATCACTCGAGCCTACACTCGCCTCGGCGAAGTGCTGGGCATCGATTGGGCACAGCAGCAGGTGGCTCGCTACACGCCATCCGACAATTGGGAGCGATTGCTGGCAGCCGGCCTGATCCGCGATTTCGAGCAATTGCGGATCGATTTCCTCAGCCGCACGCGTGGCGAGGAGCCGGACGAAAGCGTTGAACGCTGGGTTGATCGAAACCCGAAGCGGATTGCCCAGTTCCGTGCACTGGTCGACCGAGCACGGCTCGCAGGTTCCGTTAGTGCGCCCATGCTGGCCCAGATCGCCAGCCAGGCCCGAATCCTGCTCTCCCGCTAGTGCGATCGGCAATTCTCGTACCGGCTCCGGATTATCCGGAGGACTGGGACTGGGCCTATGAAGTCGAGGCCGCGGTGCTGCTGAGAGCCGGCTTTTCGGTTGAGGCGCGGCCCTGGAACGACGCCGGCGACCTTTCCGAGTTCGACCTGGTCATGCCATTGGTCGCCTGGGGATATCATCAGGACCCCCGTCACTGGCATGCGCTGCTCGACCGATTGGAAAGGGCAGGAGTTCACGTGCTGAACCCGGTGCCGCTGCTGCGCTGGAACAGCGACAAGCGGTACCTCGCCGACTTGGGCGAGAAAGGCGTTTTGACCATTCCGACAAGCCTGGTCGAAAATCTCGACGATAGTTCCCTTGGCACGCTGCGCTCCCGTTTCGGCGACGATCTCGTGATCAAGCCACCGGTATCCGCATCGGCCTACGGCACTTACCGGCTGGGCAGGTCCGACACTGTGCCATCTGCAGCGCTGGGTAAGGCAATGCTGGTTCAACCCTTCCTCCGCTCCGTGTCGGACGAGGGAGAATATTCGGTGATGCTGTTCGGTGGGCGGTTCAGCCACTGCATCGTCAAGCGGCCCAAACATGGCGACTATCGGGTCCAGCCACATCTTGGCGGGACCGAGCAGCCGTGCGCGCCGCCGGACGGCGCCATCGAACTGGCCCACGCCGCACTCGGGGCAGCGCCCGCTGCGGCGGTCTATGGCCGGGTCGACATGATGCGTGACAATGAGGGTAGGCTTGCAGTCGTCGAGCTGGAGCTGATTGAGCCGGCGCTTTGGCTGCAGCACGCGCCCGACGGCGGGCAGTCCTTCGTCGACGCGATCAAGCAAGCGCTCCCTTAAATCTGGTCCTCCGCTCCGTAGGGTCGCGTAATCATTTCAAGCAGATGATCGTCGGGGTCGGCGAAATAGACCCCGCGCCCACCGAAATGGTGGTTGATCTCGTCCGGCTTCGATCGCGCGGGATCGGCCCAAAAAGCCAGACCTTGTCGCTTGATTTGCCCAAAGCCGGCGTCGAACTCCGCGTCGCTGACCAGGAAGGCGTAATGCTGCGGCGAGACGGGACCTTCCTTTTGGTAGAAATCAAGGGATACGCCGTTTTGAAGGTCAACAACGAGGAAGTGGAAGAAGGCCCGCGCCGGCGGAAGTCCAAGCATGTCGGTGAGGAAGGCAGCGGAGCGCTGCTTATCGGTGCACCAGACAATCGTGTGATTGAGCTCAGCCACGCTCCAACCTCCTCACAAACAGCCATTGGCGGATAGCGGAGGTCAGGTTGGGTGCTCCGCCGGGTGTGTCCAGCCGCTCGACGTCGATCCGAGCGATCAGCGCGTTGACCGGCAGCCCCTCGTCGTTCGCGGCGCGCTCCAGCGCCTCCCAGAACAAGGGCTCGAGGCTGATCGAAGTCTCATGGCCGGCGATGGTCACCGACCTTTTTGTCGGCGACCCCAAAGCCATCAGTACATGTGCTGGCCGCCGTTGATCGACAGCGTCGAGCCCGTCACAAATCCGGCATCCTCGTCGACCAGGAACGCGACGCCGCGCGCAATCTCCGATGCCTGTCCCAGGCGGTTGACGGGAATCTTGGCGACGATCTTCGCCAGCACCTCCGGCGGCACCGCGGCGACCATGTCGGTGTCGATATAGCCGGGTGCGATGGCGTTGACCGTCACATTGTTCCGCGCGCCCTCCTGCGCCAGTGCCTTGGTGAAGCCGTGAATGCCCGACTTGGCGGCGGCATAATTGACCTGGCCATATTGGCCTGCCTGGCCGTTGATCGAGCCGATGTTGACGATCCGGCCATAGCCGCGGCCTTGCATCCCTTCGAACACCGCCTTGGCCATGTTGAAGCAGCCGCCGAGATTGGTGTCGATGACGTCCTGCCACTTTTGGTGGTCCATCCGCTTCATGGTGGTGTCGCGGGTGATACCGGCATTGTTGACCAGCACATCGACCGGGCCGAGGTCAGCTTCGACCTTGGAAACGCCCTGCTGGCAGGCGTCGAAATCGGCGACGTCCCACTTGTAGGCGGGAATTCCGGTGCGCTCGGTGAATTCCCGTGCCCGCTCGTCATTGCCCGCGTAATTGGCGGCAACCTTCATCCCCTTGTCCCGAAGGGCGACACTGATCGCTTCGCCGATTCCTCGCGTCCCGCCGGTTACGATCGCCACTCGCGCCATGACTCTCTCCTGACCTTCGTTATTGGTCCCGGTTAGGACGCCGGCCACCATCCGGCAAGCTCGCGGCGGATGAGCGCGTCGAGCATCTCCATCCCTTCGTCGCTGTCGTTGAGGCAATCGAGCCGCGCAAAGTGAGTTCCGCCGGCGCTGAGGAAGGTTTCCTTCCCGCGGATTCCAAGCTCTTCCAACGTCTCAAGGCAGTCCGCCGAAAAACCGGGAGTGGCAATGGCGATGCGCTCGACTCCCTGCTTGGGGTAGTCGGCGAGGACGGTCTCGGTCGGCGGCTGTAGCCATCTCGCGCGGCCGAAGCGCGACTGGAACGCCACGTCGGTCGGCAAGGCCAGTTGCTCGCCCAGAAGCTTGGCCGTTGAGTGGCACTGTTCGTAATAAGGATCGCCCAAGGTGCGCGTCCGCTCCGGCATTCCGTGGAAACTGAGCAGCAGCCGCTGCGGTGCGAAGTCGAGCGTGGCCAGTTGCCGCTCGATGCTGGCCTTGAGCGCACCAATGTAGAGCGGATCGTCGTAATATGGCGGGAGCGTTCGGATCGAAGGCTGGGAACGCATCGATTCCAGCGCGCCGAAGGTGGCGTCGAGCGCGGAGGCCGTCGTTGCCGCGCAATATTGCGGATAGAGGGGGGCCACCAGGATGCGGCTGAATCCATAGTCGAACATTTTCGAAAGTGCGTAGCCGATCGATGCATTGCCGTATCGCATCGCGAGGCCGACGCACACGGACTCTCCTAACCGGTCCTGAAGTGCGTCACGCTGGCGTTTGGAAATTGCCATCAGCGGCGAACCCTCGTTGGTCCAGATCTGACGATAGGCTTCAGCCGATTTGGTCGGGCGCGTGCGAAGCACCATGCCATAAAGGACCGGCTTCCATAATGCGGCCGGGAGCTCGACGACCCGGCGGTCGGACAGGAATTCCGCCAGATACTTCCGCACCGACGCCGCATCGGGGGCCTCGGGCGTGCCGAGGTTGATCAGCAGCACGCCGACGTCGCTGGTGATGTCCTCGGTCGAAGTCATTCGGCGCTCATCGGATCGAACGGCAGATTGCGCAAGCGTTTGCCGGTTCCGGCCGCAAGGGCATTGGCAACGGCAGGTGCCAGGACTGCCATGCCCAGGCCGCTGACTCCGCCCGGGGCTTTATCGCTAGGGATCAACTCCACTTCGACTTTCGGGACTTCGCGCAATCGTTCGAAAGGGCGGACGCGCATCGGAACGGCTCGCGGCATTCCGGCGACATATTCTGGCGCAGGAACCACGGCGGCCGCCAAGGCCGCAAGCAGGCCGCCTTCGATCTGCTGGCGAACCAGTCCGGAATTCACGATACGCCCGGCGTCGACCGCTGCGACCAGCCGCGACACTTTGACGTTTTGGTCTGCGCCGATCGTCGCTTCCGCCAACAGTCCGATATGCGAACCGTAAAGCGAAGCGCAGGCGAGTCCCAAATTGCTTCCTGGCGCACCGCCATCCCATCCGCCAATCGTTGCAGCGGCCATGATGGTTTTGGCCAGGCGCGGGTTACCGCCCAGCATACCCATTCGGAAGGCCAATGGCTCAGAGTGCAGCGCCCGCGCCATTTCATCGACGAAGCTTTCGGTCGCGAACGTCAGCATCGCCTCTTCACCCCCGCGCAGATAGCCAGTGCGGATCGGAAGGTTCACGTCGATCGATTCTATGCGCAGCGCGGGAATATTGTACGGCGGCGCAGCGCCGATCGGCCTGAAACCCGCCGGGTCCTTGCCCTGTGCTCGAGCAAACGACGATTCCAGGCCGGCCATGCCTGCGATTCTGGCACCCCAGGCGGCGATCGATCCGTCTGGCGAGGGCAATGCGGTCATGCGGGCAAGCATCGGCGGACGCACTGCATCCTGGTTTTGGGCGGTAGAAGGCGGGAACGCCAGGCTGACTGGCCGTCCGGCATTTTTCGCTAGTTCGACCGCGATCGTGACGGCTTCCAACCCGAGCGCGCTTCCAGACCCGTCGCCTACGGGCATCGGATAAAGAGTGATATTGCTTTCCCGGATGCCGCCCGCCTTGGCGGCCGCGGCGTGCGCCAGATCCGGGACTTGGGTAGCCGCCCAAATTTCCAGCCGGTCACCGGTGAAGCGAGCTACCGCTGCCGGCGCTTCAAGCGAATGGTGTGGCAGGGGAGCGACGGAATAGGATGCGGCAAGCGGCGTCGCGCCTTCCGTTGCATCACCATAGTCACCACGCTCGAACACCGGTTCGACCTTGCCGCTATTCAACGCCCCGGTGAGAATTTCCGCGACATTGCCGGAATCCGTACCGCTGAAGCGCGGTGCGGCGCGGGTCAGGGCATGGTCGGCGGCCCACCAGGTCTCGCCGAGAGCGGCAAGCCATTGATTCCGAACGACAAGGTCGAACAGCCCCTGCTGCTGCCGCGCGCTGTCGCGCGAGAAGCCGACCAGCCGGCCGCCCGGCGGTGCCATGCGGATCGACGCAAATATCATCCTCGGCAGCCTGACGTCCGATGCAAAGCGCAGGCTGCCGTCGGACTTTGCCGGCAAATCCAGCCGCGGAAGCGGCTCGCCTGCCAGCTTTCGGCTCTCGATGGTGCGAAGAATTGGCCGGTCGGGGGGGCGCAATGTCGAAGCGTCGGCGGCGACCTCGCCAAGGCCAAGGCGCTTGCCTTCATGGAGGACAAAGCCGCCATCGGTGTCGCATTCGGCCGCGTTGACGCCCCACCGATCTGCCGCTGCCTCGCACAGCAATGTTCGCGCGATGGCCGCTCCTTCGCGCAGTGGTTGCTCAAATGCCCGAATCGAAGTGGATCCCGCTGTAATGCGGGTCTCGACATCAAATTGCTGGCCGATGAGCTTGTTCACATAGGCCGATCCATAAGGAGCCGGTTCGACCGCTATATTTTCCCAGGCCGCGCCAAGCTCGTCGGCCGCAATTTGCGCCAGCCCAGTCCAAATGCCCTGTCCGGTTTCGATTTGCGGGACGGCGACCGTGACCCGGCCATTCATGGCAATTCGCAGGAAAGGTCCGAAGACGGCCTCCTTCGGCCCAGGGCGAAGGGGGCTGCTCTCGCGTTTCGGCCAGGCAAGATATGCGACGATCAGTCCGATGCCCGCGCCGCCGCCGATCAACCAGGTCCGGCGGGAAACTTCCGGCAGTTTCACCGGCTAGCCAGCATATTGCTGCCTCAGAGCGACCCGATCGATCTTGCCGGTGCCGAGCCGCGGGAGCGGGTGATCCGAGAAAATCATGCGCGCAGGAATCTTGAAGGCCGAAAGCCGGCCTTCAAGAAATTCGCGCAGTTCCTTCTCGGTGATGCTGCTGCCCTCGCGGCGATGGAGGATTGCAACTGGTACTTCGCCAAGCCGATCATCGGCGACGCCCAAGACTGCCGCCTCGGCAATGCCCTCGCTGCTGTAGAGCGCCGCTTCGACTTCCGCGGCAGAGATGTTCTCGCCGCCGCGGATGATGATGTCCTTCTTGCGATCGACGATGAACAGATATCCGTCATCGTCGAGATAGCCGATGTCGCCGGTCTTCAGATATCCGTCGGCCGTGAAAGCCGCGGCGGTTGCTTCTGGGTTGTTCCAATAGCCCTTTATATTGGCAGCCGAGCGGATGGCGATCTCACCGGGCTCGTTCGCCGGAAGATGCTGGTCGCCCTCGCCGAGAATGGCCATTTCGACAAACGGGACCTGGGCGCGCCCCGTCGAGGCCGGCTTGGCCGCGTAATTGCCCCAGAAATTCCCGCATCCGACAGCATTTGTTTCGGTGAGGCCGTAACCAAGAGCCGGCTGCGCGGCAGGGAAGGCTTCGCGTAGCCGTTCGACATGGGCTACTGGCCGGGGTGCCCCACCGGCAGCGATGTCGGTCAGGGTGCTGAGGTCGTAATCGTCGCGATCGGCGTGATTCATGAGCTCCAGGCTCATCGTCGGAACGCCCACGAAATAGGTGATCTTTTCCTTTTCGATGAGGCGAAACGCCTCCTTTGCGTCCCACTTAGGCATGAGCACCATGCCGCGGCAGATGACGAAGCTGTTGAGCATGACCGGCACTTCCCCGGTCACATGGAACAGCGGCACGACGACGAGCGTCTTTAGCGGGTTGATGGGCGGTCGGCCCTCGGACTCCAGGATGCCCCGCAACGTCATCAGTGCCGTCGAATAGGCATAGACGCCCGTCGTGACCGCCCGATGCGTCGATACCGCGCCCTTGGCCTCGCCGGTCGAGCCGGACGTGAACAGTATGGTCGCCTCATCGTCCGGCGCGACTTCGGGCAAGGGGATATCGGCCGCACCCGCGGCC
>DASTVY010000169.1:0-5451 GCA_035758865.1 Sphingomicrobium sp.
TGGCGACGTTTCAGCTACCATTAACGGCGAGGCCGAACGAACGGTCGGCAAGTCACGGCTGGGCGTTCCGACCGCGACCCTCGATGACGATGGAACGGAAATCCTTCGCGCCTTTCCCGAGCTTGGGGCGCTGACCCGCGATTCTAAGACGGAGTCACTCGGCCTTGGAACTGCGCTCAATTGGGACAGCGGCAAATGGCGCTGGTCGTCGACTGGCAGTGCCGATCTTAACCGCAGCACCAGCAAGACCGACAATGGCCCCGATCTCAGCGAGGAGCAGGCACTGCTCGACGCGGGCGATCCCAATTTCGATCCGCTAGGGGACTTGGGCTCGATCGATCTGTTGCCGCGCGACCGCAGCCGGTCGAACCGCTATTCCCTCGGCCTGGACGGCACCGGGACCGGCCCGTTGTTCGCGCTTCCTGCGGGAGACGCCACCGCGACATTCCGCACTGGCATCTCCAATACCGGCATCGACAGCGAAGCCACGACCGATGGCATCTTCACCGAATCCGACCTCGGCCGGACCGCCCTGCTCGGCGCGGCCAACGTCGATCTTCCCATTGCCAAGCGCAGCTCCGCCATCGGTCGTCTCACGGCCAACGCCAATGGGTCCGCCACCCATCTTAGCGACTTCGGAACGATCACGACGATCGGTGCCGGCGTCAGTTGGGCGCCCGCGCAGCGGCTCAATCTGACCGCCAGCTGGAATCGGGAAGAGGGGCCGCCGAGTCTTCAGCAGCTGGGTGATCCGCTGATTGAGACACCCAACGTCAGTTTCTTCGATTTCGCGACCGGCGAAACGGTGCTGGTCACGACCTTCACCGGAGGCAATCCGGACCTAGATGCCGACACGCGCAACGTGTTGAAGATCGGCGGCAACTGGAAGCCGTTCGAAAAGACCGATCTCAGGCTTCGGGCGGAATATGTCCGGCAGACGATCGACGATCCCCAGGGCAATGTGTCGGCCGCAAGCGAAAGCCTGGAAGCCGCATTTCCCGATCGCTTCGTTCGCGACGAAGGCGGTACCCTGATCGCGGTCGACCTCAGGCCGTTGAACTTCAAGGAATCGCGCCGCGATACCTTTCGTTGGGGCTTCGATTTTACAAAGCCCTTGGCCAGCCGCCCGCCATCGGAAGCGGCAAGGGCGGCGTTTCGCGAACGCTTTGCCGGCCAGCGACAGGCTCAGGGTGAGCAACCGCCGCCGCCTCCGGAAGGCGGACCGCCCAGTGCGGGACCAGGGGGAGGCGAAGGCGGGTTTCGCGGCTTCGGCGGCGGGCGGTTTGGCGGTGGTCGGCAGGGAGGCCGACTGACCTTCTCGCTAACGCATCAGCTCAACCTGGTCGATGAGGTGACCATTGCCGACGGAGTGCCGAAGCTCGACTTCCTCGAAGGCGAGCCGATCGGCCAAACCGGCGGCCGACCGCGGCACGAATTGCAGTTCGAGAGTGGTTATTACAACAATGGCTATGGGGCGCGGCTGCAGGGCAATTGGCGCAGCGGAACGACGGTCGATAGTTCATCAGGCGACTTGAAATTCTCGCCTTATTTCGATCTCGACCTTCGCCTTTTCGCGAATTTGAGCGAGAATTTCGAACTGGTGTCGAAACACCCCTTCTTCCGCGGCGCGTCGCTGCGGTTCGACGTCAACAACATCTTCAACAATCGGCCGAAGGTGCGCGACGAGGACCGTCTGACTCCGCTCAGCTACCAGCCCGACCTGCTTGAGCCCATCGGCCGGACGGTCGGAATTACGTTCCGGAAACTGTTTATCCCCCGCCGGTTCTTCCAGCGAAGGCACCAGCAGCCGGCGAATTAGGCGAAGGCTTTGCCCTTCGCCTTTTCGATCGAATCCAGAACCACCTGGCGGGCCGCTTCGGCATTGCCCCAAGTGCCGACCCGAACCCATTTCTCTGGCTCCAAGTCCTTGTAATGAGTGAAGAAATGCTCGATCTGCTCGACCACGATCGGGGGCAAGTCCGTGTAATCCACTACGTCCTTGTAATAGGGTGAGATCTTGGTGACCGGCACTGCCAAAATCTTCTCGTCACCGCCGGCCTCGTCCTCCAGGTAAAGGACACCCACCGGGCGGCAGGCGATCACCACACCGGGCTGCAAAGTCCAGCGGGTCATCACCAGACAGTCGAGCGGGTCGCCATCATCGCACAGTGTCTGGGGGATGAAGCCATAGTTGGTCGGATAGCGCATCGGGGTGTGCAGTATCCGGTCGACCACCATGGCCCCGCTTTTCTTGTCGAACTCATATTTGACCGGCTCGCCGCCGATCGGGACTTCGATAAGCACGTTGATGCTGTGCGGGGCGTCGGACCCCGCGGGAATCAGGTCGATATTCATGATGGCGGCGCCTCTAGCGGCGCGGACCGGATAAGGCCACCCCTCCGCAATTGTCCCGGTGGCAAAGCCAGACTTCTTTCGGCAAATCTACCGCGGCCTTCGAACAGGGAGGGGATCAATGAGCAGTACGACGAACAAGGCGGTTGCCGAATTGATCGGCACCTATTGGCTAGTGCTTGGCGGCTGTGGAAGCGCAGTTCTCGCCGCCGCATTTCCCGACGTCGGAATCGGGTTGGTAGGCGTGTCGCTGGCATTCGGCCTGACGGTTCTCACCATGGCCTATGCGATCGGCCATATCAGCGGCTGCCATCTTAACCCGGCGGTGACGGTCGGCCTGTGGGTCGGTGGTCGGTTCGATGCGAAGGAAATACCGGTCTACATCGTCGCCCAGGTGCTTGGAGCGATCGGCGCCGCCTATACATTATACATCATCGCCAGCGGCCAGCCCGGATATATGCTCGAGCCCAACGGCCTGGCGGTTAACGGCGTCGAAGCCCATTCGCCCGGCGGCTACTCGATGTTTGCAGGCGTCCTGATCGAGATCGTGATGACCTGCTTCTTCCTGCTGATCATCATGGGCTCGACCCACAGCCGGGCGCCGGCAGGATTCGCCCCGATTGCGATCGGCCTGGGCCTGACGCTCATTCACCTGGTCTCGATCCCCGTGACCAATACCTCGGTCAATCCCGCGCGGAGCACCGGTCCGGCGCTTGTCGTCGGCGGGCTGGCGCTGCAGCAGCTGTGGATTTTCTGGGTCGCCCCCATCGTCGGCGCGGTGATCGGCGGAGGCCTTTATCGCTGGCTGTCGCCCGACGCCGAGCAGCGCCCCGACATCAAGGGCGATTGATCGAAACGATCTCCATTTCCGGCCCCGCTTTTATCCGGGCCTGGCGGGCAGTTGGCGAACGACCTGCTTGCCGCTATCGCGCCTGACAGCGATGGCGAAGATTGAGACACCGCAGCCCGTCCGGGGCACGCAGAGCCTGCTCGGCGACGAAGCAGACCGCTTCCATGAAGTGGTCGCAGCGTTCGATCGCGTACGCCGGCTGTACGGGTTCAAACGCGTCGAGGTGCCGCTGATCGAGCCGACCCAGGTGTTCGCTCGGACGATGGGCGAAACCACCGACGTAGTTTCAAAGGAAATGTACTCGTTCGAAGACAGATCGGGCGATTCCATCACCTTGCGGCCGGAGTTCACCGCCGGCATCTGCCGAGCCTATTTGAGCGAAGGCTGGCAGCAGTTTGCGCCGCTGAAGGTCGCTACCCATGGCGCCGCTTTCCGTTACGAGCGGCCGCAGAAGGGACGATACCGGCAGTTCCACCAGCTTGACGCCGAGATCATCGGAGCACCGGAGCCGCAGGCAGACGTCGAGTTGCTGGCGTTGGGCTCGCAGCTCCTGTCCGAACTGGGAATCAGGGGCGTGACCCTTAAGCTCAATACGCTGGGTGATGCGGAGAGTCGGGACTCTTGGCGCGCGCAACTGGTCGAGCATTTTGAAGCTCATCGCGCGGATTTGTCGGAAGACAGCCGGGAGCGGCTTGAGAAGAATCCGCTCAGGATCCTCGACAGCAAGGACCCGCGCGACCGGCCATTCGTCGAAGGTGCGCCCGTGATGCAGCTGTCGCCTCAGGCCGATGAGTTTTTCGGCAGAGTCCGCGAAGGGCTGGATGCGGCAGGCGTGGCATATGAGCTCGACCCACACCTCGTGCGTGGTCTCGACTATTATCGCCACACGGCATTCGAATTCGTAACCGACCAACTCGGAGCGCAGGGTACGGTTATTGCCGGGGGTCGGTACGACGGCCTCGTCGAGCAGTTGGGCGGACCGCACACGCCGGCAGTCGGCTGGGCAGCGGGGATCGAGCGGCTGGCGATGATGATCGATGCTCCGGCACCGGACTTGATCGACGCCGCGATCGTGGTTGAGGACGATGGCGCAATGGATGCTGCCTGGGCGGCTGCGTCGCGGCTTCGAGAATGCGGCCTGTCGGTCGAAATCGTCGCCTCCGGTAGTCCGCGCAAGCGCTTCGACCGCGCCGTCAAAAAGGGCGCCCGCGAGATCGTGGTGCTGGGTATGGCGGAAGGCCAGGTGACTCGGCGCGTGAAATCGAACGAACAGCCTCGGGCGGAGGCATTGCTGGCGTGAAAACTATTTCGCTCGACCGCATCGTCTCGATCGAGGCGAAGAAGCATGAGCTCGCCGATGCCATGGCCGCGCCCAACCTGTCGCCCGACGATTTCGTGCGCCTTAGCAAGGAATATGCCCAGATCGAGCCGGTCGCGGCGGCTGCGCGGGAAGTCCGCCGCCTTCGCGCCGAGCTGGAAGTTCTGATCGGCCTCGCCGCCGATAACAGCGCCGAGCCGGAGCTCAAGGAAATGGCGGCGATCGAGGCGGAGGAGATCAAGGAAAGGCTTCCCACCGCCGAACGAGCGCTCGCCCTCAAGTTGCTGCCCAGGGATGCCGCCGATGAGCGCGCGGCGATGCTCGAAGTGCGGGCCGGCACCGGGGGCGACGAAGCTGCGCTGTTCGCCGGCGATCTGCTGCGCATGTACCAGCGCTTTGCCGAGGAACAGGGCTGGAAGTTCGAACTGATCAGCTCGTCGGCTTCCGATGTCGGTGGTTACAAGGAGGCGGTTGCCTCGATTAGCGGTGCCGGCGTCTTCGCCAAATTGAAGTTCGAAAGTGGTGTGCACCGTGTGCAGCGCGTGCCCGTGACCGAAAGCGGTGGGCGGATTCACACCTCTGCGGCAACCGTCGCAGTTCTTCCGGAAGCAGAAGACGTCGACGTCCACATCGACGACAAGGATTTGCGGATCGACGTCTATCGTTCGTCTGGCCCAGGCGGCCAGTCGGTTAACACTACCGACAGCGCGGTCCGCATCACCCACCTGCCGACCGGGCTGGTCGTCATCCAACAGGATGAAAAATCGCAGCACAAGAACAAGGCCAAGGCGCTGAAAGTGCTGCGCACCAGGTTGTTCGAGCTGGAGCGCGAACGACTGGCCTCGGAGCGGGCGGGCGCTCGAAAGTCGATGGTCGGTTCGGGCGACCGTTCGGAGCGTATCCGCACCTATAATTTTCCCCAGGGCCGGGT
>DASTVY010000231.1:0-5186 GCA_035758865.1 Sphingomicrobium sp.
ACCTTTTCGCCCGTGACTCGCTGCGACAGGGCCGCGGCCATGAACCGATCGAGGTCGCCATCAAGCACGTCCGTGGGAGCGGTCGAAGTTACGCCGGTTCGAAGATCTTTCACGAGCTGATATGGCTGCAGGACATATGAGCGGATCTGGTGTCCCCAGCCGATGTCGGTCTTGGCGGCATTGGCTGCGTTCGCTTCCGCCTCGCGACGCTGCAGTTCGGCTTCGTAGAGGCGGGCCTTGAGCTGCTTGAAAGCCTGAGCCCGGTTCTTGTGCTGCGATCGCTCGTTCTGGCATGCGACGACGATTCCAGTCGGGACGTGCGTGATGCGGACTGCGCTGTCGGTAGTGTTGACGTGCTGCCCGCCGGCGCCCGAGGCGCGATAGGTATCGATACGAAGCTCTGACTCATTGATCTCGATGTCGATGTCATCGTCGACTTCGGGATAGACCCAGACCGACGCGAAGCTGGTGTGGCGCCGCGCGCTGCTATCGTAGGGGCTGATTCGGACGAGGCGGTGAACTCCGCCTTCGACCTTGAGATTGCCATAGGCATTCTCGCCCTTGATCAGCAGCGTAGCGGATTTGATGCCGGCCTGTTCGCCGGCGTGAAAATCGACCAGCTCGACCTTCATCCCATGCCGCTCCGCCCAGCGCGAATACATGCGTTGCAACATGCCGGCCCAGTCATTGCTCTCCGTGCCGCCGGCCCCGGCATTGATTTCAATGTAGCTGTTGTTGGCATCGGCCTCGCCAGCCAGCAGCGCTGCGACCTTGTCCTGTTCCGCACGTTCGGCCAGTTCGCCCAACGCCCGAACACCATCATCAACCAATCCGGTGTCGCCTTCCAGCTCGGCCATTTCGATCAGTTCGACGGTGTCCTTCAGCTCCGTCTCGATCTTCTGCGTCGCACCGATCGCTTCCTCCAGCCGACGGCGCTCGCGCATCAGCTCCTGCGCCGCCTTGGGGTCGTCCCACAGCGTGGGATCTTCGACCTTGACATTCAGCTCTTGCAGCCGGCGGTTCGCCTTGTCCCAGTCGAGAAAGCGGCGAAGAAGGGCTGTGGCGGCATTAATCTGGTCGATATGAGCTTGCGCCTCGGCGCGCATGTCGAAGTTCCTCTGGTAGACGTCAGGCCAACTGCCTGGACCCCAGCCATCGCTGGGCTGACGCGATTTGACGGGCAGTTAGTAGATGCCGCCCTGCCTTTGCAAGAAATCGGCGCTGTCGGCAGGCGCTCGCGGCTGGGCTGGTGTGCGACGGGCTGCAACCTTCCTGACGGGCGCACGGGCCTGGGGCAGCTCACTTGCACGCGCGAGCTCGAGGCTGCGGCGGAAGGCGCGGCGCGGCTCGGTTTCGGGCTGGAAGGCCTCCCAGATCACGGACGACTTTGGATCGACTGTCGTTGGGAAGCTGCCGAAGACGCGTTTTCCGCTGGCCCGATCGATGCGGACCATCCGGATGCCGGGCGGCGCGACGAAGGGTACCTTCGGCATGTCGCGGAAGGCCGCCTGGGCAAATTGCTTGAAGATCGGTGCGGCCACGCGTCCGCCCTGCGCCCCGTGGCCCATCGGCCGCGGCTGATCGTAGCCGATATAAACGCCGGCCACGACTTCCGGAGTGCCGCCAATGAACCACACGTTCGTCGGACCGGATGTCGTGCCGGTCTTGCCGAACAGCGGCCGGTCGAGATCGCGCAGAACGGTTGCGGTGCCCCGCTCGATGACTCCCTCCATGATGTGGACCATCTGATAGGCGGCCTGTGCGTCAAGCAATTGCTTCTGGCGCGAAGGCGGGCGCGGCATCGCTTTCCTGTCCCAATCGGCCGAATTGCAGGCACCGCCATTATCGGCCTCCATGACCTGGCAGCGGTTATCTGTGCGGAAAACCACCTTGCCGTTGCGGTCCTGGACATAGTCGATCAGTGTCGGAGTGACCGACCGGCCGTTGTTGGCCAGGATGGCATAGGCATTAGTCAGCTTAAGCACCGTCGTGTCGCCCGCGCCGAGCGCGATCGACAGATAGCGGTCGTAATCGCCGACTCCGAGCTTGGTGGCATTCGCGACCACCTTTTCGATCCCGGTCTGGGCAGCGGCACGGATCGTCATCAGGTTTCGTGACTGCTCGACCCCCCATCGCATCGTCTTCGGCCCGGAATATTTCCCGTCGAAGTTGCGGAAGCATTTGTTGCCGAGGCCCGCGCCCTGCCAAACGCAGAAGGGAGCATCGACAATGATCGACGCGGGAGTCATCCCGTTTTCGAGCGCCGTTACATAGACGATCGGCTTGAAGGCGGACCCTGGCTGCCGCTGCGCCTGGGTGACACGATTGTAGGAGGAGCCGATGACATCGAACCCGCCCTGCAGGGCCATGACCCGCCCGGTATGCACCTCTTCAGCCACAAAACCGCCTCCGACCTCGGGGATGGATCGTATCGCGTAACTGTTGAGTCCCATCTGCTTGACGATAATGATCATGCCGGGGCGTAGGTTGTCATAGGCTGTTCCGCCTCCGCCCCGCTTAGGCATCCGGGCTGCGGATTCGGGCAGTACTCCGGTCGAGCCGTCGGAAAATCCGATTCGGGCGCTAGTCCCGGATTTCGACAGGACGACGGCCTTTTTCCAATCCGGGAAGCCCGTTCCGAGCGCAGCGACGCGCAGCTGCGTCTGCCAATCGCCGTCAACATCGATGCTGAGACCAGTGTCGCGCCATCCGCGACCGCCATCAAACTTGGCAAGGCCTTCGCGTAGTGATTCGGCGGCGGCATCTTGCATCCGCGGGACCATTGAAGTCCGCACCCAGAGGCCGCCGGCATAGACGCTGTTGGGACCGTCATCGGCAGTCTCGCCGAACCGCTTCATCAGGTCACGGCGGACTTCTTCCATGAAATAGCCGCCCTGGTCGCGGAACTTGGCGCTGCTGCCATAGCGGATCGTGCCCAGCCCCGTTGCTGCCGCGACGGAGCGCTGCTCTTCGGTAATGTAGCCGTTGTTGACCATCTCCCGTAGTACATAGTTGCGGCGGCCAAGCGCCCGCTCTTTTGCTCGGACGGGATCATAATTGCTGGGAGCTTTGGGAAGCACCGCAAGATAGGCGGCCTCCGGCAATGTCAGGTCAGCCACGTCCTTGTCGAAGTAGGCCCGGCTTGCTGCCTGCACGCCATAGGCATTCCGGCCGAGGAAGATGGAGTTAAGGTACAGCTCCAGTATTTGCTGCTTCGACAGAGTATCCTCCAGGCGGAAGGCCAGGATCATCTCGCGAATCTTGCGGCTGACCGCGTAGGCATCGTCCTGCAGCAGATATTTGGCGACCTGCTGGGTAATAGTCGAACCGCCCTTGGCGCGCCCGCCGGTCAGCGATTTGGTCGTATAGTCGAATATCGCGCCGATCAGCCCCGGATAGTCGATTCCGCCGTGGCTGAAGAAGGTCTTGTCCTCGGCCGAGATAAAGGCGTTGACGACCAGCTCCGGATATTCGTCATAAGCCAGCTCGACGCGCCTTTCGCGGGCGAATGTCTGGACCGGATTACCGTTGTAGCCACGGACGTTGGTTGGAAGCGGCGGCTGGTAGGCCAGCAACTTCTCCGAGCTAGGCAGGCCGGTCGCGAACCAGACAAATATCAGGGCCATGAACAACAGGCCGCCGCCGACCGTCCAGCTCAGCCGACGCACCCATTTCTGTTCGAACCACGGGTCGATGCGGCGATGGACGCGATGGTTGAATACGACGAGGTCGGGGATTGCGACGCGATCGAGGAATTGGAACTTGGGGAGTTTCATCGGTGGCGCCGGTCTAGCCCCTTCGCGTGCCCAGCGGAAGCCGCCAAGTTACTGCCGGCTTCGAGTTGCGAGATCGGCTTCGACCGCCTGTGCCAGCGCCAAGACGAGCGGCGCGCGTCCTTCCTTTGTCATCAGCCTGGCCTCGTCTTCGGCATTGCTAATGTAGCCCGCCTCGATCAGCACTGCCGGGGTTTCGGCCCGGCGAAGGACATGAAAGGCAGCGAACTGGTGGGGCCGCGGGCGGAGCTCAAAGCGACCGGATGCGCGACGGAGAAGACGCTCGGCCAGCCCGGCCGACGCCTCCATCTGTTCGCGCAGGGCGACGTCAGCAAGCAAGGCGCGCACACTGTCGTCGGTCTCACTGGATAGCGCTCCATCCGAGCCATTTTCGGCCTCCGCGAAGCGGGCAGCTTCGGCGCTCGAGGCCACATCGGACAGCGAATAGATGGTCGCGCCACGAGCCAGCGGATTAGGCGCGCTGTCCATATGGAAAGACAGGAACAATCCGGCCTGGAGCCGGCGCGCGATTCCGGCCCGCTGCTCAAGGGTCAAATAACGGTCGTCCTCACGGGTCAGAGCTACGCGAACACGGCCGCGCTGCTCCAGAATGTCCGCAAGCTCCCTGGCCATCGCCAATGTCAGCTGCTTTTCCTGGCTAGTGCCTGACACGCCCGGCGCGCCCGGATCGCGGCCTCCATGGCCTGGATCGATCAACACGATCGGGCGCCCCGGTAGTCGTGCTTCTCGAACCCTGATTTCGCTGATCGCTTCCGGCATTTGGAGCGTGACGTGACCGGTGCGCGCCTCTCCGACGATGGAAATCGCTTCGCCCACTGCGCCGGTCCGTTCCCGGCCGACAGCAATTGCCAGCAGCGCAATCGCTGCCAGCACTGCCCCACCGACCGCCAAGCCGATTGTCCGGTTACGCTCCACGTGAAGAAAGCTACGGCAGCAGAAGACCTTAGCCAAGCGCACGGTCAGGCGATTTTTTGACGAGTGCAACAGTTGCGGCGCGGCGGGCCGGATGCTAACCGGGATTGTCGTTCCGATCTTCGAAGCGACGGGGCCGCTCCACCCGGATAGCGGTAATCAAGGTTGACGCTGCATGATGCCACACGACGCCACTGCCACGCTCCCCGACGAGCGCGGCGCCGCGTCATTCGCGACGAGGATCGCGATGAGCCATGCAGCAGAGGCAGTTTCCGAACATCGCGCCATCGCCGCTCTGGCGGTGGCCCAGACTATCGCGCGCCGCCGGCATCGAAGTGCCGGCCTGCGCGCCTGGAGAATTTTCAATGTCCATGCGCATGCTAATCGACGCGCGCCACCCGGAGGAGACCCGGGTCGTCGTCGCCAAGGGAAACCGGATCGAGGAATTTGATTTCGAATCCTCGGAGCACAAGCAGCTCA